>DAOTPH010000084.1:0-7697 GCA_035451765.1 Bacteroidota bacterium
TCAATTCTTCTTCTATTTCTTCAATTTTTGGTCGCAATGCGTTGACTTCTTCCCACGCCATTTCTCTCATATCGGGGTCGTTGCTTGATTGCTCAGCTAATTCTGTCGCTGATTCTAATTCATTTAGCAAATTTAAATATTCCTTGCCTTTTTCCACAATTAGTTTTAATTGCTTTACATCTCGAGAAATTTTTTTGAAATTCTCGAAATCATTTATCAGCTCAGGATCATCTAACTTTGCTTGCAATTTATTATAATTTTCAATTATTTCTTCTATCTTTTCTTTCATTTATATTTAATTAAAAAACCACAAAATTACGAGATTCATTGATTTAAAATTATATAGACGATATTAAAACAAATGATTATAAACATTATTTAGAATATAATTCGTCTATAAATAAAATTTTGCGAGATAGAAATGCAGAGAATTATGATGAAATCGAAAATTCATCGTGCAACTGTAACGGAAGCAAACCTTTATTATGAGGGAAGTATAACAATTGATAGAGATTTGATGGATGCTGCTGATATTTATGAATATGAACAAGTCTCTATTGTTGATATAAATAATGGCGAGCGATTGGAAACTTATGTTATCTCAGGCGAAAGAGGTACAGGAAATATTGGCATTAATGGTGCAGCAGCTCGCAAAATTTCAGTTGGCGATGAAGTGATTATCATAAGCTATGCAATTATTGATGAAGATAAGTTATCTAAATATGAACCTACTATAATTCTTGTAGATAAAAAGAATAATATAAAATCATTGAGCCATCAAGTATCCGCAAATACAGTAATATCCAATAATTAATATGCTACACAATCTTGCAATTGCAATTCTAGCAGCAGGAAAAGGCAAGCGAATGAATAATCCCGATTTGCCAAAAGTCCTTACATTGCTTAATGGCAAGCCACTTCTTGAATATGTGCTTGAAACATCAATTTATATAAATCCAAAAAAAATAATTGTAATTATTGGTCATCAAGCAAACAAAGTTATCGAATTTATATGTAATTTTGAAAAAGGCTTTGATGCTTTTCCGATTGAATATGTTTTGCAAAGAGAGCAGCTTGGCACAGGCCATGCAATTTTGCAAACCGAAGATGCATTGAGAGAATTCGCGGGCGATTTACTTATATTGAGTGGTGATGTGCCATTGCTAAGTTATGAAACATTGCAAAAGTTCATTGATTTACATTTTAAAAATAATATTGATGTTTCTGTTTTATCAGCGTATGCACCCAATCCAACAAATTATGGGCGAATTGTTCGAGATAAAAATGGGGATTTTTTGCGTATTATCGAAGAAAAAGATGCAACAGATTATGAGAAAAGAATAAATGAAATAAATTCAGGCATTTATATAATAAAAAAAGATATACTTTTCGATGCATTGAAAGAAATTCGTAATAATAATGCACAAAACGAATATTATTTAACAGATGTAATTGAAATATTAAGAAATAAAAATTATAAAGTTGAAGCAAATGCTTTTGCTACATTTAATGAAATTCAGGGAGTTAATTCTATAGATGATTTAAAATTGCTACACGATACAATAAATAATAGCAAAACAAATGATTAAATCTATTAATCACATCGGGATAGCAGTGAAAAATCTCGATGAAAGTTTGGAAATTTTCAAAAAATTATTCCAATTTGAAAATATCCATCAAGAGACCGTCGAAGACCAAAAAGTAAAAATCGCAAGCTTTGAGGTCGGGAATGTGCGAATAGAACTCACACAAGCAACTGACGAGGATTCCCCTATTGCAAAATTTATAGCAAAAAATGGTGAAGGAATTCAACATATTGCTTTTGAAACGGATGATATTAATCAGGAATTATCCCGATTGAAATCCGAAAATTTCCGATTAATTGACGAAGCCCCACGCAAAGGTGCACACAATATGCAAATTGCTTTCGTACATCCAAAGTCAACCAATAGCGTTTTAACAGAAATTTGCCAACAAAAATAAATGAGGTAATATGATTTATGCAATCATTATAAGTCTGGTGCTATTTATATCGAATTTTGATGCGTCAGCTCAAACGCAATCTAAATTAATTCAAATAGTTAAACCAGAACTTCAGCGTTATATGGATTCATTAAAAACTCAACCAACTCCACCATATTATATTTCTTATTACATTGCAGATAATAGAAATATAAATATATCAAGCATTAATGGAGTTCTCGATAATAAAATAATCGACAGCTCCCGCTCTCTTGATATACAGGTGCGAGTGGGCGATTACAAATTCGATAATACTCATATCATTCGAGGTACAAGCTATGATTATTCACCATCTGTAGGACAGATTGAGCTTCCCTTTAATGATGATGAGCAAACTATACGCAATATCATTTGGCTTGCCACTGATAAAGCATATAAAAATGCTATTGAACGCTACGAAAAAGCTTTAACAAATGCAAAAGTAAAAGTTAAAGAAGAAGATACTTCTGCCGATTTCACTCGTGAGCAACCTGTGAAATTTTATGGCAAAGGGAATATTATCACTCCAAACGTTGATAAGATCATTCCTCTGCTAAATACTTTATCCAAAAAATTTGAATCTTATCCATGGATTTATTCATCAAATGTTAGCTTTCGAGGTAATTCACGCAAGAAAACATTAATAACTAGCGAAGGAACTGAAACCGAGACCTATGAAAATTACTTTTATATTTATGTCAATGCATCGACAAAAACCGATGACGGAATGGATATCCCTTTATATAAAAGCTACTTCTCATTTTCCCCTGATTCATTGCCAAGTGCAGATATAATATCAAAGGATATTGACCAACTTATTTCCCTTCTGGATGGATTGCGTAAAGCTCCGCTTGCTGAAACATTTACTGGACCCGCAATGTTATCAGGTTCAGCAGCTGGTGTATTTTTCCATGAAATATTCGGCCATCGCATTGAAGGCTATAGAGAAAAAAATCCCGAAGCTGCACAAACTTTCAAAAAAATGGTTGGGCAAAAAGTTCTCCCTTCGTTTTTAAATGTTATTTCTGACCCAAAAAGAAAATATATTGACCATACACCATTAGCAGGTTATTACGAAGTGGATGATGAAGGGGTTCCCGCTCAGAAAGTTGATGTGGTCAAAAATGGTATATTTAAAAGTTTTCTTATGTCACGTACTCCAATCGAAGGATTTGACCATTCAAATGGGCACGGGAGAAAATCCCCTGGGTATGCACCTGTAACCCGTCAGTCGAATTTAATTGTTCTTGCGGATAGTACAATGCCTGTAGAAAATATGAAAAACAAACTACGCCAAATTGCAAAAGAACAAGGCAAAGACTATGGACTTTATTTTATTGTAGTCGAAGGTGGATTTACTATAATACAAAGAACCATACCTAATTCATTTAATGTAATGCCTTTGGTTGTTTATAAAGTATATGTTGATGGCAAGCCCGATGAACTTGTTCGTGGTGTTGATTTAATTGGAACACCCTTGACAACATTCGCAAATATCGTTGCTGCGGGCAATGATATGGAAACATTTAATGGTGTTTGTGGTGCCGAATCGGGATGGGTGCCAGTATCAGCATCATCGCCGACCTTGCTTGTTTCTCGCATAGAAGTTCAGAAAAAATACGTATCGCAATCCAAGCCACCAATTTTACCTGCACCTTAAAATAGGAGATAAATTATGAAAAAGATATTATTTTTAATTGCATTTATTATATCATCCTTTAGTCTTTCTGCACAGAATCTGAGTGTTGCTGCAAAACCTAATGAAATTTTGCGGGCAATGCACGATGAATTGAACCGCTCAATGTCCGATTTAAAGCTCGAATCTCTCGAACGTCCCTATTTTATCGAATATACTTTAACAATAACAGATAAATTTAATGCTAATGCTAAATTAGGTAATCTGACAGAAAAACACAATAGAAAAATTGCCGAACTCTCTGTTAAGGTTCGTGTGGGCAGCTATGAGAGAGATAATTCAAACTTTATGGATTTAAGTTCATTGTTCTCAGGGGGTATGATTGATATAAGCTCCCTTGGCAATCAAGTACCAATTGATATGAACTATAAAGTGCTACGGCGTGAGCTTTGGCTTGCGACTGATGCTGCATATAAAAGCGCAGCCGAAACATATTCCAAAAAGCTTGCATCACTTAAAAATATAATCCAAAAAGATACTATTCCCGATTTTGCTAAGGCAAAGCCATTTAAAGGGGTTGATACAATTATTATTGAAAAAATTGACTTTGACAAAATTACAAACGAAATTTTAGAGACATCTGCGATTTTTAGAAATTATCCTCAAATTTATTCATCCAATGTTTCATTTGAATTTATTCCAGTAAGAACATATTATGTGAATAGTGAAGGAACGGAATATATCAAAGATGAATTCTTTACAGGTTTTGAAGCAGTTGCGTATATGCAAGCGGAAAAGGGTACCCCTGTTGTTGAACATTACAATGCCTATGCGCGTTTTCCAAAAGATTTACCAAGCCTTGATTCTCTGAAAAAAGGTGTGGATGCAATTGCTAAAAATATGATGCGATTGGCGTCTGCCCCAACCCTTGAAGAATCATATAATGGGCCCGTATTAGTAGAGGGTCAGGCAGCTTGCGAGGTGTTTGCACAAGTCTTTGTCCCAAATCTAATTGCACAACGTGAGCAATCATCTGAAGGTAGATTTTCTTTTGGTGGAAGCGATAAAACAAATCTTTTCCAGAAAAAAATTGGTGGGCGCGTCCTTCCTGAATTCCTTTCAGTAAAAGATGATCCATCTCTAAATACATTTCAAGGTGTGCCATTACTTGGTTATTATAAAATTGATGATGAAGGCGTTCCTGCTCAAACTGTTAATTTGGTTGTAAATGGTTATTTAAAAACACTTTTGAACAACCGCACACCAATCAAGCGAGTGCTTGAATCAAATGGCCACGCTCGAGATGGATCAATTATGATTAGCAATCTATTTATCACATCGACTCAAGATAAAGCTATGCCTCAAAAAGATTTAAAAAAGAAGTTCCTCGATTTAGTTAAGCAAAGAGAATTGCCTTATGGTATTATTATTCGTAAAGTAATTGATAAAAATATTCTTTCTACTAGCTTATCGAAAATAACATTCGGAAATACTAGCTACTTTATAAAACAAAACGCAATTCCACTTTTGCAAGCATATAAAGTTTATCCAGATGGGAAAGAAGAATTATTAAAAAATATTGAGATCAATTCCTTAACTGCTCAATCATTCAAAGACATAATCAATGTAGGAAATAAATCATACATACTGAATTATCTTGCACCTACTGTACTTCAATCTTTTAGCTTTGGCTCTGCGGGTTATATTGGTTCATCAATTATTGCACCTGATTTGCTTTTTGAGGATATGGAAATCAATTCAAATGATAAAGATACACCTAAATTACCATTCCTGGCACCGCCAGTTGTTAATAAATAATACATCTAAGTAGAAAGGGGTGAGTTTTTTCACCCCTTTTTTATAATTAATAGATTATATTTTCGTTGTTAAAATTAGAAAAAATGAAAAAAAATGAAAAAAAATCTATTTATCATATTATTCAGCATATTCTTTTTATCATTTCAATCATATAGTCAAGAAATAGAACCATTAGTTGATGTTAATATGGAACGATTGGATTTCGAGCAACGTCGCTATGTTACAAATTTAAAATATGATTTAGAAAATTACTTAAAAACCGAGCGATTCACAGGAAATGATTGGGAAGGTCCTCGTATTCCTGTTGAGATGAGCATCTATTTTACAGGATATTCTGGAACATCGGGGAAAAATATGTATTCTGCTCAACTCATTATTACATCTAAAAGAAATATACCCGGTACTGAAGGGGGAACTTCAATTGCATTGAAATTTCTCGAAAAAAATTGGGTATTTGAATATTCAACGGGAGCGGCTCTATCATTTAATCCCACACGCTTCAATGACTTCACATCGCTAATTGATTATTATATGTTTATCATAATTGGATATGATATGGATACTTACGGCGAACTTGAAGGCTCACCAATGTATGAAAAAGCACGTCAAATTGTTCAACTTGGTTCATCGCTTGGTAAGGATGGTTTTGAAGTGCGATATACACCTGGGGAACTTACCCATTATTCTTTAATAAACGAAATAACAGACCCGAGATACGAGGATTTCCGACGATTGATTTTTTCATATTTTGTGGATGGGATTGATGTATTGCCTTACGATAAAGCGCAAGGTATGAAAAACCTCGAAAATACTATCGCTGAAATGGCAGAGTTCAAAAGTAAAAAGCTATCAGGGCCGAGTGTCTTTCTGCAAATCTTCTTTGAAGCTAAAGCTCAAGAGCTTGCGCAAATATTCAAAAGTTATCCTAATCGACAAGTATTGAGCAACTTAATTTATCTTGACCCAACAAATACAATGTTGTATCAAAATGCATTTGATGGCAAAGATTTCTAATAATAAAAAATAAAAATCTAATTATCTATATTGTCGTAACCATTCAAGTCTTGGTTCCAATTGTGAAATTGGCACGAATAATTTTTCTTTGCCTAGTATAGCATCTTCGGGATTGGCAAATACGATTTCATAATCTTTGCTCATTACAATTGCTTCTTCGGGACAGGCTTCTTCGCAAAATCCACAATAAATACAACGCAACATATTTATTTCAAACAACTGGGGGAAACGCTCCTTGGGTTTATCAGTTTCCCCAGCTCTTACTTCAATAGCTAGCGCGGGACAAACACGAGAGCATAATCCGCATGCTACACACCGCTCCCCATCTTCTTCTAATACCAAGACAGGTCGCCCCCGATACGAAGGACTTGGTGTCATTTTTTCTTCAGGATACTGTCTCGTGAACTTAGGTTTGAACATTTGCGCGAAAGTCAATCCCATTCCTACTGCTGTTTTTGGTATATATAATTTTTCCCAAAAAGTCATCCTTTCTTCAGGTGAAGTTGGTTTTTTATTCATTTTAAAAAATTACCAAAATTAATTAAAGCAAAATTACAAAAAACGATCCATTTTTTCTGATAAAGTGACAAATTCTTTCTATGCGCTTGTAATTAATAAATTTTTTCCTCTTCAGGCTGTATTTCGACTTTGTGGTTTTCGTTGTCAGTATTTGGTTTTTCTCTATAGATATTTTCCCAGATTGGGTCAAAAAGTTCCGCCAATTCTTGATCATATTTGATCATTTGTTCGTAATATTCTTGGTCGTGCAAGGCAATTTCTGCAGAAGGGTAGCCTGGCTTAGCATTGGTTTCTAATATTATTTTATGAGCTGCATCGTGATGATCGCGTATAAAGCAGGGACGTATCTCATTCCCACGTTTATCGGGAGGAAGCATATAATTATATGATTTCTGCCAATTCCTCACACCCTCAAGTAAATCAGAGAATAAAGCATCGCTTATAGTTTTGCCTTGAGCATATAATTCGTTAATATTTTCTTTCCAATATGGCACAAATGCGCATGGATAAACATTACCATTCCAATCAATATAAAGATAACCACCTGGCCGACCTCCCGAAATGCACCCTGAAGAAAATGTTCCACAATTCCAAAAGTCTGCCAAAAATAAACGATTTTTATGAATTAATACTTGCTCTCGCTCCCATAATTTTTTCCTTGCTTGTGGTGAAATTTGCTTTGATACCTCCACTCCTCTTCCGATAGGCA
>DAOTPH010000085.1:0-7696 GCA_035451765.1 Bacteroidota bacterium
AAAGCTAATCGATGATTTTTGTATTTTTTTAGAATATCATCCCGATTTTCAAGTCGGTACAATTATTAAAGAAATTTCTAATCTTGAGGAATTAGCTTCACAATCAGTCGTTAAAGTAGTAATTAATAAAAATAAAGATGCAATCTATTTTTCTCGAAATTCAATTCCTTTCGTCCGCGATTATCCATTCGAAAAATGGCTAGATATTGCAACATTTTATAAACATATTGGTATTTATGCATATAAGTATGAAATTTTAGAGCGATTTACTTCTCTTCCTCAATCCAATCTTGAAAAATTGGAAAAATTAGAGCAATTAAGATTACTCGAAGATGGAATTAAATATTTATGCTATGAGACAAACGAAAATCTTCTTTCAATTGATACAACATCTGATTTGGAAGAAGCAAGAAATAGATTTTCGAAAATTACAGATTAACTTGTTTTTTCTGTCGATTCTTCTCGGTATGGCTCAATATGAATGTTAATCTGAGCCTTATTGAAATTACTATTTAATAAATTCTCATACTTGGTTGCAATTTCATGACCTTCAGTGACCGACAAATTTGGATCAACTTCAATTGTAACTTCAATTAATGTTGATGCACCTGATTGACGTGATTTGATTGAATGTACTCTGAAAATTTGAGGTATTTCTTTTGCTAATGCGGTAATTTTGTTTGTAATAGAGATAGATGTTCTATCCAATAAAGCGTCAATTGCTCTTTTCCCGATATTATATGATATAAACAAAACAATTACTGCTACACCTAAACTTGCTATTGAATCAACAAAATATAAACCAAAATATGAACAAATCAAACCTACTAATACTACACTTGAACTTAAAATATCTGTTGAAAAGTGCAAGCCATCAGCTTCAAGAGCTTGGCTATTATATTTCTTTGCAGTACGAATTAGAACACGACTACGTGTAAAATCAATAATAATAGCTGTAATAACAACTATAAAGCTCCACGCATTAACAACTATTTCAGTTTCCCCTGTTGTCAGTCTTCTAATAGCTTCTTGAACAATCCATATACAAGTAATAACCAAAAGAATTGTTTCAAAAAAAGCGGATAGGTTTTCGAATTTACCGTGCCCAAATTGGTGATCTTCGTCAGCTGGCTTATCCGCAATTGAAACAGCAAAGAACGTAATTAATGCTGCTATCAAATCAAGTGATGAATGCAGTGCTTCGGAAATAATACCAAGACTTCCTGTTGTAATTCCAACAATAAATTTGAAGGAAGTCAACAATATCGCTGCAATTACAGATGATAGTGCAGCGTTTCGTTTTTCTCTTGCTTCAATTGTTAACGCGATCATCTTAATGATAATTTTTACAAAAAACGAAATTAATAAAAAAAATTATTTTAATAATAAAATTTTTTGAAGTTAAAAGATTAGTTATACCTAATTAAATAGAAAGTTTATGCTAATTTAATTTTGATTTAACATGTCATAATATGTGTATTAATTATACCACACTTTTGACAATTTCCGTCACTTTTTGCGCCGCATCGAGAAATGAAGTTGCAACTTTAAAGGACAGACCTGAATTTTTCAGTATCTGCTTTGCTTCCTCTGCATTTGTCCCTTCCAATCGAACAATAACAGGTACATCAACCTTTGTATCCGTTAATGCATGAACGATTCCATCAGCAACTTTATCGCATCGAACAATTCCTCCAAATATATTAATTAGGACAGCTTTAACATCCGGGTCGCTCATCATAATTTTAAATGCATTGGCAATTCTGTCTACATTTGCACCCCCACCTACATCAAGAAAATTTGCAGGTTTGCCACCTGCGTATTTTATCAAATCCATTGTTGCCATTGCAAGGCCTGCGCCATTTACCATACAGCCAACATTCCCATCCAATTTAATATAATTTAAATCATATTTAGATGCTTCAACCTCAAGTGGAGATTCTTCATCATAATCACGCAATTCTAAATATTCAGGATGTCTGAATAAAGCATTATCATCAAAATTGATTTTTGCATCTAACGCAATTATAGTATTATCAGCTGTTTGAACTAATGGATTGATTTCCAAAAGACTTGCATCAAGTTCGTCATAAGCTTTAGCTAATTTTGGAAGGAAATTTGTGAAATTCTTATATGCATCTCCTTTTAATCCAAGACCTAATGCAATTCTACGAACTTGATATTGCATAAGTCCAAAACGAGGATCTATTGTTTCACGAATAATTTTTTCAGGTGTTTCTGCTGCAACTTGTTCAATTTCTACCCCACCTTCTGTTGAAGCCATTACGACATTTCTACTTGTTTGTCTATCTAATGTAATACTTAGATAAAATTCTCGTGAAATTGAGCAACCTTCTTCTATCAACAATCGATGAATTATACTTCCAGCAGAGCCTGTCTGAACAGTTACTAATTTATTGCCTAACATTCTATTCGCATATTCATAAGCAATATGTGCTATATCATCTCCACTTATTATATTTACACCGCGGACTTCTTTGCCATTATAATTTATAGGCTGACCCGTTTGAACATCATAAACGATACCTTTACCTCTACCACCTGCATATACCTGTGCTTTTAAAGCAATTGTCTGAATCCCTTTTGATTGAAATTCATCATAAGTCAATTTACCTGCATCAGCAGATGTAAATGCAACCGAATGTTTTAGAGTAGGAATTCCAAATTTGCTTAATAATTCCTTTGCTTGATATTCGTGAATTTTCATAACTCTCTATTTAAAAATAAATTTCAAAATTAAAAAAAAATTAAAAATTATCAGTATTTTTTAGATATTCATCAATTGCCTTTGCAGCTTTTCTCCCTGCACCCATTGCCAATATTACGGTTGCACCACCTGTCACTATATCTCCTCCCGCAAATACACCTTTTTTGCTTGTTGCCATTGTTTCCTCATCCACAAGGATGTTCCCCCATTTATTTGTGCGCAAATCTGGTGTTGTTTTACTTATAATTGGATTTGAGCCATTACCTACTGCTACAACTGCTACATCAATAGGAATTTCTTCAGTAGCGCCTGGGATTGGCACAGGCTTTCGTCTTCCTGAAGCATCAGGTTCACCGAGTTCCATTTTTTGAATTATAGTTGATTTTAACCAGCCTTGTTCATTTCCAATATATTCAATTGGACTCGATAGAAAATGGAATTCAACTCCTTCTTCCTTAGCATGGGCAATTTCTTCGATACGTGCAGGCATTTCTGCTTCACTTCTCCTATAAATTATCATAGCTCGAGTTGCTCCAAGTCTTAAAGATGTCCTAACAGCGTCCAGTGCTGTGTTTCCGCCACCAATAACTGCCACAACTTTATTTTTAATTTCTATTATTGGAGTATCATTATGGTCAAAATCATAAGCACGCATTAAATTTACACGTGTTAAGAATTCATTTGCAGAATACACTCCAATTAGCTCTTCACCTGGAATATTCATAAAATATGGTAAACCTGCCCCTGTACCAATAAATGCAGCATCATATTCATTTAGCAATTCATCTAGTGTTTGAGTATAACCTACAACAAAATTTTTTTCAAAAACCACACCAGCCTTTGCAAGTGCATCAACCTCAGCTTTTACAATTTCTTTTGGTAATCGAAATTCAGGTATTCCATATACTAAAACCCCACCAATTTCGTGCAATGCTTCAAATACCGTCACATCATAACCCATTTGAATGAGATCCCCTGCACAGCTTAATCCTGCAGGGCCTCCTCCAATGATAGCAACTCTCTTATTCCTTTTTTCGTTGATTGTAGGGGGCTGTATTCCTATATTGTTTCGTTCCCAATCTGCTACAAACCTTTCAAGATGGCCGATAGCAACGGGTTTAAATTTTTTTTCTAGAACGCATACTATTTCGCATTGTTCTTCTTGCGGACATACTCTACCACAAACAGCCGGCAAAGCATTATCCTGCTTGATAATTCTTGCTGCTTCTGCTATATTTCCTTCTATGACTTTATCTATAAATTGAGGTATTTTTACATTTACAGGACATCCTTTTACACAAGGAGGATTAGCACACATTATACATCTTTGGGCTTCTGCCTGAGCCAGTTCGATTGTATAACCAAGATTTACTTCATTAAAATTACCTTTTCTTATATTGGGATTTTGAGAAGGAATTTGATGTCGTGTGATTTTCACTCTTTCCTTCATTGGTAATTTCTCTGCTGGGGGATATGATCTCATTTAATAAGCTCCTTTTCCATTTCTGACTTACGTCTTTTATACATTTGTTCAAGATAGCATTCAAAATTATGAAGGCTTTTTTGTTCTTGTGAAACATACGCTCTGTTTCGTTGATCTAAAACTTTAAAATCAACTTGGTGGGCATCAAATTCAGGTCCATCTACGCAAACAAATACAGTTTTGCCTCCAACAATTGCCCTACATCCTCCACACATTCCTGTTCCATCTACCATAATTGAATTTAAGCTGACAACTGTCTTAATATTATATGGACGTGTTACTTCCGCAACTGCACTCATCATTGGTATTGGACCTATTGCAAGAACAAAATCTATTTTCTTTCCATTTTCAATTAATTCTCTTAATTTATTTGTAACAAAACCATGAAAACCATAGCTTCCATCATCAGTTGTTGGATAGACTTCATCACTAAATTGCTTCATTTCATCTTCAAGAATTACAAGCTCTTTAGTCCTTCCACCAATAATACTAATTACATAATTCCCCTCTTCTTTTAATGCCTTTGCTATTGGATAAGCAATTGCAGTTCCAACTCCACCCCCAATTACTACTGATGTTCCATAATTTTCAATATGTGATGGTTTCCCTAGTGGTCCAACAAGGTCATGGACGTAATCGCCCGAATTAAGAAGATTTAGCATTTTCGTTGTTTTTCCAACACCTTGCACAATTATTGTAATAGTTCCATCAATAGTATTTGAATCTGCAATAGTCAATGGGATCCTTTCACCAGTTTCATTTACACGCAGCATAACAAACTGACCTGCTCTACGTTTTTGTGCTATTTTAGGGGCGTCGATTTGAAAGAGCTTTACGTTTGGAGCTAAAAAGTGAGCTTCAACAATTTTATTCATATTAGTAATAGTTAATTTTACAAAATTATTATTAATAGACGAAAATATCATCAATAATTAGTAAATTTTAAGATAATTCTAAATAATTAATCTGTTTTCCTTATTCCTGTTCCTGTAAATTGAAAATTATCTTCATTTATTATATCTGAATGAGATCTAGATCTGTATCTTATTTTAAGAATATTATCATAGGAATAAACAGCATCTTCAATTTTTGCAAGGTTCTTTGGCAATTCGTAATAATAAATATCTTCTAATTTGTCATTATTATTTAAAAAGATAGAAAGAAAATATGTTGTATCCTGATTTTTGATTGCTCGATAGAAAACTAAAAAATCTGTCTTTTTATCATAATTTAAATCAAAATTTTGACTTTTTATTTTTTCAAGTTTATATCCGATATTTATCTTTTGTGGGTGAGGGATTTTTACACTAGTATCGTTTCTTAATTGATTTTCTGATTGTTCTGTAGTTATTTTATAATTGCTTGATTCAGAATCTGATGAAAATATTGTATCGGGTTTTAAAAAAGTATTTGATTTCATTTGATCTAATGGTTTATTTTGGTCTTTTTGACAGCTCATTAAAACTATCATACACAGAATTGAAAAAATTAAGCAATTATATTTCATTTTTTTATCTAATTACTTTAAATAATCGGTTGAATCTTATAGAACCAAGTTTTGCAAATAGTTGCGTCATCGGTAAATTAGTGTCCCAAGACCAATAGACTATCATAGGTGTTCCCACCACATTTCTGTATGGTACAAATCCCCAATACCTTGAATCAAGACTATGGTCACGATTATCTCCCATTGCAAAACAATAATTATTTTCCACTACATAACTATTAGTGGGTTTATCATCTATATAAATCGTTGTTCCCGTATTTTCAACTTTATGACCCTCACGCATAATAAAAATTGCCCATTCTTGATAATTATCCACTGTAATATTTATCACATCCCCTTTTTTAGGAATTCTAATTGGTCCATAATTATTGCGTGTCCATCCTTTTCCGGGTGGAAATGTTCTAAATGGATCCGAAGGGTCGTAAAAATCTGTTGTATCAACTATGGAATGCTCTGGGAAAGGTTGTCGAACCCCATTAACATAAACAATATTATTTTTAATTTGCAAAGTGTCTCCTGCTGTTGCTATACACCTTTTTAAATAATACTGGAATTCAGAGGATTTGACTTCATCTCGATATCCAGGAAAGATAAAAACTATAACATCGCCTTTTTTTGGTTCTGAGGGAGCAGGAAATTTATAGAATGGTAATGGCACATTAATAAATGGTATTACTTGTGGTGTTGTCGGACCATACTTGAATTTGTTAACAAACAGGAAATCACCCGTCATCACGGTATTTTCCATTGAGCCTGTTGGTACCACAAATGAAGCGAGAGCCAATCCATTTATTATCATTACAACAAGTATTGCAAAAAATATAGTTTTCACCCACGACCATACTTTCTCTCCTGTCGTTTTAGGTTCTTTCTTTTCTTTTGCCGACTTTTTTGTTTGTTTGACTTTTTTTGGACCTTTTGCTAAGATTTGCTGATTATTTTGCATATTATAAAGATTAAAGAAATTATATTAATTTGTTTATAAATTTTTATTTTATTACTACTATTATATTAAGCTTTGTATTATAATAAATTAACTTATTCATTATCAATTTTCAAAACTGCTAAAAAAGCTTCTTGTGGAATTTCTACATTTCCAAATTGTTTCATACGTTTTTTGCCTTCTTTTTGTTTCTCTAATAGCTTGCGTTTTCTAGTTATGTCCCCACCATAGCATTTAGCAGTAACATTTTTCCTCATTGGGGACAAATTTGTTCTTGCTATTATTTTTGAACCAATTGCTGCTTGAATTGCAATTTCAAATAAATGACGCGGAATCAATTCCTTAAGTTTAGAAGTCAATCGTCTGCCCCATTCTGCTGCTTTTGTGCGATGTACAATAATTGAAAGTGCATCCAAAGGTTCACCATTTATTAAAATATCTAGCTTAACTAAATCACCCGCGATATAATCATAAAATTCATAATCCATTGACGCATAACCTCGTGAAATTGATTTCAATCTATCATAAAAATCATAGACAACTTCTGCTAATGGCAAATGCCAAGTCAAATCAACTCGTTTTGCAGATAAATAATTAGTATTCACAAGTGTTCCACGTCTATCCATACAAAGCTTCATAACATTACCTATGTATTCATCAGGCATAATTATTTGTGCGCGTATATATGGCTCCTGTATTTCTTTTATTTTCGACTGGTCTGGCAATTCTGCAGGACTATCAATATAAACTATCTCACCGTTTGTTTTTATTATTCTATATTTTACATTAGGTACAGTAGTTACAAGATTTTGATTGAATTCTCTTTCTAATCTTTCTTGAACAATTTCAAGATGTAATAATCCCAAAAATCCACAACGGAAACCATAACCAAGTGCGCTCGATGTCTCAGGTTCGTAATAAATTGCTGAATCGTTAAGAGACAATTTCATCAAAGAATCCCGAAGAGATTCAAAATCTTTTGCATCTGTTGGATAAAATCCACTGAATACCATTGGCTTGACTTCTTTAAATCCT
>DAOTPH010000086.1:0-7569 GCA_035451765.1 Bacteroidota bacterium
TGACGCATTTTCAATATTTCTATTGATTTTATCTTGCTAATTCTATTACAAATTTTGCGCCCTTTGTGTAAGTTGGATCTACTGAAATCTTGCCATTATGCAGCATAATAATATGTTTAACAATAGATAAACCTATACCACTGCCACCTGATTTTCGAGAACGCGATTTATCGCTAATATAAAATCTTTCAAAAATTCTATCCCGATCCTCAGGACTTATACCAATACCTGTGTCCAAAACCTCTATAAATACTGTATCATCATTTGTATATGTATTAATTTCAATTCCGCCTTGTTCTGTATATTTGATAGAATTATTAATCAGATTTATCATAACTTGTTCAAATCTATAGGAATCGACATTTATCTTCGGAAAATCCGGAGAAATATTTACATTTAAAAATAGATTTTTTTCTTTTAATTTTGGTTCAAACAGTTTTGTAATTCCTTCAATTAAAATTGAAAAGTCCACGGGTGTTATTAGTAATTTATCAACTGCTGATTTATCTTCCAATTCAGATAAAAGCAATAAATCCTGCACAATATCGATTAATCTATCTGTATGTCTGCGGACGATTTGAACATAACGTAGATGTTCACTTTCGGTTATTTCTTCTTCCAATGTCTCTATAAAACCTTTAATAGCAGTAAGTGGGGTTTTAAGTTCGTGAGAAACATTGATTATAAAATCTTTTTTGATTTTTTCAAATTTCTTTAATTCAGAGACATTATGAAAAACGAATATTATTTCATCAGTCTCCTGTATTTTACTAAGCGAGACTGTATAAGAAGTATTATTAATTTCTATTTCCTCAGAGTAAAAAATGCCCACAGATTTTAATTTTTCAAGCAATTTTGTTAAAATCTCAAATGATTCAATTTTTTGGAGTTCATCTCTGAATGTAGGAACATAATTAAATATCTTTTCAAAAGCATTATTTGTAAGCAAGATTGAATTACCTCTAATGACTAAAATACCATCGGGAATTGCTGATATTATCGAGTGTAGTTCATTTTTTTGAGAATTCAATTCGTCAAACAGCTCCCGTATTTGTTTTGACATAATATTAAAATCTGTCACAAGTTCCCCGAATTCATCCTTTCTTCTCGTTGTTAATTGTGTTGAAAATTCACCTTTTGCTACCTCTTTTGTTGCCGTTGATAGTTGAGAAATTGGTTTTGAAATATTACTTGCAATAAAATATACTCCAATTAATACAAAAATTATTGAAATAATAAGTATTGTCAAAAGATTTTTTGACAAATCTTGTAATAGGGGATTTAAGTCTTTAAGAAAATAACTCGCGCGAACAAACCTTATTATCTCATTGGTATTGTTATAAATAGGTATTGCTACATATAGCATATCATTTTGCAATGTATGGCTGTACCTTTCAGAGCTGCCATTTTGTTCTTGCAAAAGTGCCTGCTGGATTTCAGGTCTGTTTAAATGATTTTCCATTGTGTCAGGATTTGCTTTTGAGTCAGCAAGCACTTTCCCATCTCTTCCAATGATTGTTAGCCGAATGTTTATCTTTTGACCATTTTCTTCAATAAATTGTCTTAATTGCGTAGTATCCTTTGAAATAATGTAATTTTTTACGCTTCCTTCTAGTACGCTACTCAAATTTGTAAGATCTTTTTTGAATATTTCGATGTTATACCTTTTTATTGAATTGTAAGACAATATTGAGGTTATAATTGCAAAAGTTAAAAAAATTATAAGAAATCCAACGAATAGCTTTGAGAATATTGATTTCATTTATCTATTCTTCAATTTTATATCCGACACCGCGAATATTCTTTATAAATTTCGCAGCAGGACCAAGTTTTTCCCGTATATTTTTGATATGAACATCAACAGTGCGATCCAAAACCCCTTTTTCATATCCACCTAACTCCTCCAAAATTCTTTCCCTCGAATGCACCCATCCTTTTTGTTCAGCTAACATCCGTAATATTCGGAATTCAGTCGATGTTAAATCCACTCGATTATTATTCACGCTTACTTCATATTTTTGCAAATCTATATCTAAAATTCCGCCAATATTTATCTTCTGAGATTTTGTATTCATCTCCACTCGTCGAAGCACAGCTTTAACCCTTGCAACTAATTCACGGGGAGAAAACGGTTTTGTGATATAATCATCAGCTCCTATTTCTAATCCAAGTACCCGGTCAATCTCGTCCGTCCTAGCAGTGAGCATTATGACAGGAACATTTTTAAATCTGTCCTCTTTTTTTAATGTCTTGCATATTTCTAGTCCATCGGCATCGGGGAGCATTAAATCGAGTATTATCAAATCGGGAAGATTTGTTTTAAGATATTCCATTGCTGTTGTCCCATTTTCAAATGAGCGAACACGATAACCGTTTTTTGTTAAATGAATATTGACCAATTCAATTATATCGGGTTCATCATCAACTACAACAATATGCTTTTGATTTTTTTGCACATTATTATCTTCGTATTTATATACTAAAACCATATAAACTCAAAATTATATTTTAATTATTAATTTTTTGTGTAGATATTATAAAAAAATATTAATTATTATTATTTATCCAATTAATAATATCTTCAATAACATAAAATGGTATATGCCCTGCCTTTTGATATTCGTCAGGTGTAGATTTTTCTGTTCCTTCAAGAAATAAATGATTTAAACCTGGATATGATTTGAATTGTGCATCTTTATTATTACGAAAAGCAGATTTCCATATCTGATAATCTTTCATTGTCACTTGATAATCTCTTTCTCCCTGCAATATTAATACAGGGCGATTGATTTGATTTGCTAATTTGATATGGTCATAACTATGTAGATATTTCCAATAAGTAGGTGGCATTGCAAAAGGATAATCTGTAGGTGATTTCATAAATGAAAAGTCTTCATTCCTGATTTTCTCAATCAATTCTTTAATTTCTTTTAATTGTTCTTGCGAAATTTGAGAATTTGGTAATTCACTAATGTATTGTGTCTGGTCAATCAATAAATCCTCTAAAGGCCGAGCCGATCCAGCGAGCATTATAAATCCTGCTGCTTTTGGTAATAACTCTGCTATTTTTGGAATTACATATCCACCTAAACTATGACCAAGAATGTAAATTCGAGAGGCATCGATTCCCTTTTGCTTCTTTACGAATTTATATGCCAAGACCACATCCTCCAAAACTTCTGAATTCAATGTCATTGTGTCAATTGACTTCGATAACTCTTTCCCATATTGATTTGTTCGTTTATTATAACGGAACGTTGCGATCCCGTTTGAGGATAAGCCATAAGCTAAATCTTTAAATGGTTTATTATCATATATCGTTTCATCCATATCATTTGGACCTGAGCCTTGAACAAAAATTATACAAGGTACATCCTTTTTTCCAATTGGTAAAGTTAATTCTGCATCAAGAGGAAATTTTTTGCCAAATTTTAAGGATTTCCGCTCGAATTTTGTCGTATCAGCATATTCTGGTAATATATAATTCGATTTATGTATTACAGGTTGAATATAAAACCCCGCAACCTGATTTTCTTTATTATATGAAAGCAAAAAATTCAATTCTCCTTTTGCAAAATGCACTGTATTAATGCAAGTTATATATTCGCCTTCTGTAATGCAATTTTGCTCTACAATAGTATCTAATTCTCCAACTTGCGATAATAACTGCGTTTGAATTTGCTTAAGAGTTGGAACTTGAATTTGTGCCTTCATTGTCGAATCAAACATTTCATAAATGCCTTCAAAATCCTGAGCCTTATATTTTTCAATAAAGGTTTTAGATAGATCACATTGTTGATAATAGCTATTAAATTGTGAATAAGCTGCCGATGTTAGTAAAAATATAAATATGAAACACCACCTATATAGGTTCATTATGTATCTAAATTTTTAACATATTTTGCATTTTTTTCGATAAATTCACGGCGAGGTTCAACTTTCTCTCCCATCAGCATTTGAAATACACGCGATGCTTCTGCTGCCTCTCCTATTTCGACTTTGACTAGTGTCCTCTTTTCGGGATTCATTGTTGTTTCCCATAATTGCTCGGGGTTCATCTCGCCAAGACCTTTAAATCGAGAAATAGAAATTCCATTCATATTCAATTCTTTCTTTTCCTCATTTTCATCATTCTCATAATCTTCTGTTGATAATACTTTTGCATTGGGATCATCTTTTTGAAGACTTAATAATACTTCATTAAGTTCATTATCATCATAAACATAAAATTCTTTTTTGCCTTTCTTAACGCGATATAAAGGTGGCATCGCAACATATACTTTGCCTTGTAGAATCAATTCATTTAAAAAATTATAAAATAAAGTCAATAAAAGTGTTTTGATATGAGCGCCATCGACATCAGCATCAGCCATCAATATTATTTTATGGTATCGTAATTTGCCTATATCGAATTCATCTCCAAAACCTGTCCCTAACGCTTGAATTATAGCTCGTATTTCTTCATTTTCCAAAACCTTATGCAATCTTGCTTTTTCTACATTTAAAATTTTCCCTCTCAATGGCAAAATTGCCTGAAAACGGCGGTCTCTGCCTTGTTTTGCTGAACCTCCTGCGGAATCTCCTTCAACAATAAATAATTCGCATTCCTCTGGATTTGACGAAGAGCAATCCGATAATTTCCCTGGTAATGTGCTGTTTTCAAATGCATTTTTTCGACGCACTATATCTCGGGATTGACGTGCGGCAATTCTTGCTTCCGCCGCAAGTATTGCTTTATCCAATATCTTTTTGGCTTCTGATGGATTTTGGTCTAAATATTGTGATAATTTTTCATTTGTTATTGCTCTTACTATTCCCTCAACATCGCTATTCCCAAGCTTTGTCTTTGTTTGTCCCTCAAATAATGGATCTGGTACTTTTACAGATATAATTGCTGTCAAGCCCTCTCGAAAATCGTCTCCGGTAAGCTGCACTTTTGCTTTATTTCCATTCAATCGCTCAGATGCGTAACTATTTAATACTCGCGTAAGTGCTGAACGAAATCCTGAAACGTGCGTCCCGCCTTCTATCGTGTTGATATTATTTACATAAGATAATATATTTTCATTATAGCTATCAGTATATTCCAAACAAATTTCCACCATAACATCTTTGCCGGAATCATTCTTGCCTGAACCTGTAATTAATATTGGCTTTGTCAGGCTATTTACTGATATGTCAACATAATTTATAAAATCAACTAATCCGCCCGCATAATGGTATGTTTCCTCAATATTTTCTCTTTCATCTCTCAGAGTTATTGTTACGCCTTTATTTAAATAAGAAAGCTCCTTCAATCTTTCTGAAACCTTAGCAAATTTGAATACAGGATTGCGAAAAATTGTTGGGTCAGGCATAAAATGGATTGTAGTTCCCGTTCTGTCAGTATCCCCAATGACTTCTACTTCTGTAACTTTTTTCCCTTTTGAATATTTTTGCTTATAAATATGACCATCACGATAAACTATTGCTTCGAATTCAATTGAAAGTGCATTCACGCATGAAACACCAACTCCGTGCAATCCGCCCGATACTTTATAACTATTATTATTGAATTTCGCTCCCGAATGCAGATACGACATTGCTACTTCTAATGTCGATACCTTCTTTTGCGGATGTATTCCTGTAGGAATTCCTCGTCCGTCATCTTCGACGGTACAAGATCCATCATTATGTAGAGTTACATTTATATGCTTAGCATATCCCGCAACAACTTCATCTATTGAATTATCAACTACTTCCTGTATTAAATGATGTAAGCCCCTTTCGCCAATATCCCCAATATACATTGCAGGCCTTTCTCGCACTGGTTCCAAACCTTCAAGAACCTGTATGCTACTCTCATTATATTCATCTGTCACTTGGATAATATCAAAATCTTCTTCCATAATAAAATTATTATTTTTTTATTTACAAAATTACGAAATTTTAATGACTTTTCAAAGTCGTTTATTTACCAAAAGATTAGGCTAGTATTGAATTTCTAACACTATCGAGTTATAATTTCTTTAATAACGGGATTACTCAATTTTTCATTTATTTTTTCTATTAAATTTTCTTTATTAAGTGATAATTCATACGCCCAAATTGAATTTTCTGCCTCCAAATACAATTTTCCATCCTTAAAATATCGCACAATAATTTTTTTTGAAAGATTTTCTCCAAAAATTTCTTTTATTGCAGAATTGATTTCCGACCTATAAAGTAAATCTTCACGCCCACTATTTTTAAAAATATCCCCAATTGTATTTTTTATAGTTTTCATTTTTAATTTCTTATTAATTTTTTGAATCAATAGACAAAAGTATTCAAAAATTCATTATTGATTATTTTTATTTACTTTGCCATTCTCAACCTTATAAAACGAAATCTTTTCAACATAATTATCTGATAATTCAAATGGATAACGATTTGTGGATGTTATAAATGTTTGTGCATTTCTTTTCATTAATTCTTGCAATACAAGATTTGACCTATGCTCATCCAGCTCCGAAAAAATATCATCCAATAGCACAATGGGTCGTTCAGTTTTCCGCTCGTTCATATAATCGAATTCTGCAAATTTTAAGGCTATAATAATCGATTTGTGCTGACCTTGCGATGCTCTATCCCTTGCCGGATAATCATTTATCAATATTTGGAAATCATCTTTTTGAGGTCCAAAAAGTGTTAATCCACGTATTTTTTCAATATTTAATTTTTCATTAGAAATTTTGTTATAATGTTTTTGAATATCATTTATATCCAAATTAAATATATTCTCGTTTTCATCAAATCCATCAGGTTCAAATATTAAATTTACTTCTTCATTATTTGATGTTATAAATTTATAGTAATTTTTAAATAATTCAGGGAATTCCTTAAAAAAATTAAGACGTTTATATACTATTCCTGTTGCATATTTTATAAAAATTTCATTCCAGCTATCAAATAAGTTATTATTAAATATTCCCTCGTTTTTATAATTATTTAATATTGCATTTCTATTTTTCAGTGCTTTTCGAAAATTAATTAATTCTTCATAATATGATTTGCTAATTTGCGATAGAATTTTATCAATAAATTCCCTGCGTTTTTCAGGCACTCCTCTAGAAATTTCATTTAAATCAGGTGATAAAATGACAAGCGGCATCTCTCCAATTATATCCTTTGGTGAAAGATTATCTCCAAAATTGGTACTTATCTTTTTCCTCATCCCTTTCTGATATAGTAATTTTATATTGTATTCAAGATTCATTATATTCTTCGCATTGCATTCGATTTGATAAGCATTTGCACCAGTATTAATTAAATTTGCATCGGGTGTAGATGTGAAGCTTTTTGCCAATGAACATAGCGATATCGCTTCAAGAATTGTGGTTTTCCCCGCTCCATTTTTCCCATAAAACACATTTAAATTGTTGTTAATTTCAATTTCACTATCGATATGATTTCTTAAATTTTTTATATGTAAATATTGTATTTCCAAAAAAGATTAACTTTTAAAATTATTAAAAAAATTAACTTATATTTTTAATTTTTTCCAATTCCTAAAACCAAATATTTGCTCACCACCAAATATATTATTTT
>DAOTPH010000087.1:0-7569 GCA_035451765.1 Bacteroidota bacterium
ATTTATAAAAATTTCTAATCATCTGTCATTATTATAGAATTTTGTAAGTTTGATTTTTTTACTTAATAAATATTAAATAATAAAAATGAAAATTTGGACTATACCCAATTTGATGAGTTTTATCAGATTATTGCTTGTACCATTTGTCACATATTATTTGTACAATGAAAAAATGGTTGTTGCATTGATTTTGATAGGCATAGCTTACGCATTAGATTTACTGGATGGCTGGGTAGCAAGGCGATTCAATCAAATATCGGAATTTGGTAAAGCATTCGACCCATTTGCAGATAAAGTTTTATATGGAATGATAGCACTCACATTGGTTATTAAAAAACTTCTTCCATTATGGTTCTTTCTTTTTGTAATTGTAAGAGACGGGTCGCAATTGATTTACGGTAGCCACATTTTCAAAAAATATCAGCGAATAACACCATCAAATATTTATGGCAAAATTGCAGCATTTTGCCTCGCAATATCATTATTGGGCATCATATTAAAAATACCATATATAAACCCGTACTTACTTATTATAACTACAATTCTAATGTTCATATCGAGTTGCATATATATTGTCGAAATTAGAAAATTTGTAGACGAAATAGAACACGAACAATAAAAAATATTTATCCTTTATTTTTTAAAATTTCAGTAATTTGCTTTTTTTAAAATTTCCTTTTTGAAAATTTATCTTGAACTATGTATGATATTATTTGGTTAATTCCACTACTGCCATTATTCGGTTTTTTAATCAATGGTCTTTTTGGCAAGTATCTTAAAAATGAAGCACTAATAGGAACTATTGGTTCCGCAACAGTCGGAGCGTCGTTTGTTATTTCATTTATAATTTTCTTGAATCTTCTTTCACATCCAATCGAAAGTCCTATCATTGTCGATATTTATGAATGGATAGCAGCGGGCTCTTTCTCGGTGAAGGTATCATATCAAATTGATCAATTATCAATACTATACGCGATGATTGTGACAGGTGTTGGGTTTTTAATTCATATTTATTCAATTGGGTATATGCACAAAGACCGAGGCTTTGCGCGGTTCTTTGCATATATGAACCTATTCATATTTATGATGTTGAACCTTGTGCTTGCGAGCAATTTTCTGCTGACATTTCTCGGATGGGAAGGCGTCGGGCTTTGCTCATATCTTTTGATTGGTTTTTGGTATGATAAGAAATTCGAAGGTGTGCGTATTAAATGGACAGGTGATGCAGCTAATAAAGCATTTATTGTTAATCGTATTGGTGATTTTGGTTTTCTGATTGCAATGTTTTTGATATATCTAAATTTTGGAACATTGCAATACTCGGATTTGCAATCCACTTTATCATCAAATGCAATACTGTATCATTCGCAAGGGATAATAACAGCTATAACACTATTATTATTTTTAGGTGCAACAGGAAAATCAGCACAAATTCCGCTTGCAGTATGGTTGCCTGATGCTATGGCAGGTCCTACTCCAGTATCGGCACTTATTCATGCTGCAACAATGGTTACAGCGGGTATATTTTTACTTGCTCGAAATGCTTTACTTTTTGCTTTATCTCCCACCACGATGCTGATCGTTGCAATTATCGGAACTGTCACTGCTTTCTATGCAGCATCGACAGCACTTGTCCAGAATGGGATAAAAAAAGTATTAGCGTATTCAACAGTAAGCCAATTGGGATATATGTTTGCTGCAATTGGTGTTGGAGCATTTACTGCTGCAGTATTTCACGTAATGACTCACGCATTTTTCAAGGGATTGCTCTTTTTGGGAGCAGGATCTGTGATGCATGGTATGCACGACGAAGAAAATATTAAGAAAATGGGCGGATTAAAAAAATATATGCCCTCAACATTCAAGACCTTTTATATTGCAGCATTAGCTATCTCGGGAATACCTTTGTTCAGTGGTTTCTTTTCAAAGGATGAAATACTATGGCAAACCTTCTCGAATGGTGGTGTTGTAATCTGGATTGTGCTTGCAATTTCAGCATTTTTCACGGCATTTTATATGTTCAGGCTTATAAATCTAGTATTTAATGGCGAGGAACGATTCGATACAAAAGAGATTCATCCACACGAATCCCCAAGCGTAATGACTATACCACTTTGGATTCTTGCGGTACTTTCCGCATTAGGTGGTTTCTTAGGAATACCCTATGCACTTGGATTTTGGTTTAGCGATAAACCAAATTTCATAGAGAATTTCTTGCATCCAATTTTCACCGATGCAAATACAATACTTGCAATGAACTTTGAAAGCGGAGCACATATAGGAGAATATATTTTAATGCTTGTTTCAATTGCTATTGCGGTATTAGGTATATGGCTTGCCTATCGTTGGTATTATTATGATACAAAATGGTCGGTACCACGCAGGCTGGTCACCAATTTTAATACAGCATTCAAAATACTATTCAATAAATATTATCTTGATGAAATATATTTCCGTGGTATTGTGGATCCAATTTTTGCAACAACTCAAAGTTTTCTATGGAAATTTGTGGATGTTAAAGTTATTGATGGAGCTATAAATGGCACAGCAACACTTACAACTTGGTTAGGAAGCCAAGTGCGAAAAATTCAAACAGGATTCGCTCAAGGTTATGCAGTTTATATGGTTGCAGGCGCAGTAATAATTTTAACATACTTGTTAATCATTTTATAATTAAATTGAAAATACTATAAAAATATGATAGCACTATTTTGCACATTATTCTTACCCTTACTTGGCTCAGCGATAGTTTTACTTCTATCAAGACAAAATACAAAACTTATAAAATACTTTTCATTTGCAATATCAGTAATTACTTTTATATGCTCGCTATTTATCTTTTTTAATTTTGATAAAAGTAATCCAAATATCCAATTTTATTATCAAGCAATATGGATACCATCCATAGATGCTGGATTTAGAGTTGGAATCGATGGACTATCGATGTTGCTTGTAATGCTAACGGTATTTATTTCCCCAATCACAATCGCTGCAAGTTTCAGTGCAATTCAAGAGCGAGAAAAAGAATATTACTTTATGATTTTACTTCTTGAATTTGCAATGATAGGGGTTTTTATTTCACTAGATTTATTTCTATTTTATATTTTCTGGGAATTAATCCTCATACCAATGTATTTTATAATTGGTATATGGGGAAGCAAAAATCGAATTTATGCCGCTGTGAAGTTCTTTATATTCACAATGTTCGGCTCACTGTTGATGCTTATTGCACTAATCTATATGGGTAATTATGTCGGCACACAAATTTTAAAGACAGGATTTACAACAAATTACTTAGCAATTAGGCAAGTTTCAAATTTAATTCCGCAAAACATACAAAATTGGCTGTTCTGGGGCTTTGCAATTTCATTTTTCATAAAAGTTCCATTATTCCCATTGCATACATGGCTGCCTGATGCTCATACCGAGGCTCCAACCCCAGGATCTGTAGTTCTTGCTGGCGTACTGTTAAAGATGGGAACTTATGGCTTGATAAGATATAATCTTGATTTATTCCCAACATCTTCAATACAATTTGGACCGCTAATTTCATGGTTTGCTGTAATTGGAATTGTATATGGTGCACTTGTTTCTATTGTGCAAACTGATGTCAAACGACTTGTCGCATTTTCATCGGTAAGCCATATGGGATTTATTGTGCTCGGTATTTTTTCCATCACAGCAATAGGTTTGCAAGGTGCAATAATTCAAATGGTTAATCATGGCTTATCCACGGGAATGTTATTCTTGATGGTGGGTATGCTATATGAAAGACGGCATACACGTGAGATTTCTGAATATGGAGGCATTGCACGAGTTGTGCCAGCACTTTCAACTTTTTTTGCAATTGCAATGTTTGCAAGTGTTGGATTGCCAGGACTTAATGGATTTGTGGGAGAATATATGACATTGCTGGGAGCTTTCACCTCTCCATTTTTGAATTCTTGGGCTTATACAATTGTTGGAGCATTTGGTATCATTTTCGCTGCAGTGTATTTATTATGGATGTTTCAAAGAGTATTTTATGGTACAAATGATAACCCTGCAAATGCACATTTAAAAGATTTAACAAAACGCGAATGGGCAATGCTTGTTCCGATTGTTATTTTCATTGTTTGGATTGGCGTTCATCCTAAAACATTCTTGAATGTATCAGAAAGCTCAACAAAAGCATTGGTCAACAAAATTGAAACTGTAAAATTTGGAAAAGGATCTTCCCCACAAATGCAAGCAGGACAATTGCTAAATACACAACCTAAAGTCTTACAACAACAAATAAATCAAAACAACCTGTTAAACAAAGGGACGAATAAGTAATTATGAATAATCAATTGTTATATTTTTTGCCACTCTTAATAGCATCAATATTTGCCTTGCTAACCCCAATGATTGATATATTATCAGGGAAAAATCGAAAAGTTATATTTTATACAACACTGCTAAACTTTATATTGATAATAGTAGTGAATCTAATTTTGCTAACTCAACCAGGTGTTACTACTCCAATAACAGACACTCATCAATTTGGCAATTTTCTATCTGTATTTTTGAAAAATTCTATTGTTTTATCTTCATACACTATATTTTTTGATTTAATATTTGCAGCAGCAGGACTTTTGACACTTTTTGGGGTTAGGCAATATTTAATAAAAGAAAATTACGAACATAAAGAATTCTATTCTTTATTATGTTTTGCATTCTTTGGAATGATGTTAATAGTTCATTCTAATAGCTTGATAATTTTATTCCTCGGAATTGAAACAATGTCTATATCCTTTTATGTATTATCAGGGTTCATACGCAATAAAACAAGTAATGTTGAAGCATCACTCAAATACTTCTTACTTGGTGCATTTGCAACAGGTTTTCTTGTTTATGGTATTGCAATGGTATATGGAGCGACAGGTTCGCTTGACCTTTCAGAAATCAGCATCAAAATTGCAAATAATCAGTTCAATTTAGTTTATCTTGCAATTGGTGTAGGTTTGATGATTGTCGGATTATCTTTCAAAGCATCTACATTCCCATTCCATCAATGGGCACCTGATGTATATACAGGGGCGCCGACGGTTGTCTCTGCATTTATGAGCACAGCAGGAAAATCAGCAGCATTTGTTGCATTCATTATTATTTCAAGAACCATAATACCATTGGATGTATCAACTGCGAAGCCACTTTCATGGGCGGCTAATTTTATTTCTCAATATTTTAGAGAAATTCTTGCATTTATAGCAGCGTTTACAATGTTAGTTGGAAATATAACTGCACTTTTACAAACAAATGTGAAACGGATGCTTGCATTTTCATCGGTTGCTCACGCAGGATATATGATGATGGGAATTGTTGCAAACAACTCAGATGGATGGAGCGGTATAATGTATTATGCTTCAGCTTACATATTAATGCAGATTGGTGCATTTATAATTGTAGCTTTAATTGAGAAGGAAAATGACGAACGATTGAATTTATCTGATTATAACGGATTAAGCAAAAGCAATCCATTTCTTGCAGCAGCGATGTCAATATTTATGCTTTCACTTGCAGGAATTCCACCATTTGCGGGATTTTTCGGAAAATATTATCTGTTCTTTTCTGCAATCGAAAGCGGTTATCTATGGCTCACAATTGTAGCAATCGTTGCCACTCTTATTTCTCTATATTTTTATATTGGTTTAATTATCAATATGTATTTCAAATCAGAAAGTGGTGCAATTGAGAAAATTCATCTTGGATTAGCAAATGTATCGGTAATAATATCTGTTATTGGTGTAATTTTCTTAGGGATATTTCCCAATACAATTATGAAATTTGCAATTCTATTTTTTAAATAAATATAAATTAAAATAATTTTAAAAACTTTCGTAATTTTGTAAAATTATAAAAATGAAATTTTAATTATGGCAAAGAAAGAGCAAAGAATAAATATTATTTTAGAATGCACCGAAGCACGAGCAGAGGGCAAAACCCCATCACGTTATGTAACAACAAAAAATAGACAGAACACCCCATCGCGACTTGAATTACGGAAGTATAATCCTTTTTTAAGACGATACACACTGCATAGAGAAATAAAATAAAGAAAAATTTTTTCATTTTTCAAACTCCAAAAAAACCTACGTTGGGAAACGTAGGTTTTTAATTTTAAGATCTCCTTGTAAAGGAAGGCTATTATCCTCTCCATCTCCCCCATCCATTTCCAGGACGAGGACCATTCTGTTCAGCAACCCACTTATCCCATATTACAATCTGTTTATCATCTAGAATAGAACGAATATTTGCAAATAATGTCTCTGTGCAAGCAAACAGTTCATTTTGCAGTGTTGTGCGTGCGCCAGAATTAGCTATTGCTTGATGCATTTCTCTATAGATTGTATTCAACCTTTGTAATGCTGTTTCACGGTCATATAATCCTTGCTGTAAGCTATCAAGCACGGCTTTTCTTTGAGTATTTGCGTTTTCAACAAAAACTAAAATAGTCTTAAAATATGTTTCACGGGCAGTTCTCTCACAATCAAAATGTTCTTCCATAAATTCTTTGATAGAGTCAAGTTGGTTTGCTGTTAATTTCAGATGATTAAAAATCGGGCGAAATTGAAACTGCGGAGTTTTGCAAAAATGCAATCCATTATGTAAAGATTGAGAATCCGATGGATTCCTTACAAATGCTGGTGTTTCAATTGTTGGTTCAGCAATATCTAAATCATCAATTTGAGCTCCCCCTGATACATATTCAGGAATATTTGGGTTGTTGGTTCCAGAATTTGTTGAAACTGGATCCGTTTTTGAACACGAGCTAAGACTAAAAGTGAATAGTAGTGCTAGAAGTAAAGAAAAGATTTTTGAACTGATGATCTTCATCGTTGTTCCTCCTTTAAATATTTTGTCACAATTTAGACGACAAAATATTTAAATAGTTTAATTAACTAAAATATTTTATTTTAATATTTTCCCTGTCTCTTTCGCCCATAGTACAAGATCTAAAATATCGGGACTTAAATTAATATCATTCGCTAATTTCTTAAAAATTAATTCAATTTTGAAATAATCATTCCATTTTTTTATTTGAAAATTTTGTTCAATTAATTCAAGTTCTTTTAAATTTTTCAGAATATGACGGTCTAATATTGCCAAGCCTCTATATCCAATATTGCGTAGAAAATGCGATGATTCCTTTAAACTAAATCCTTTAACCTGATTTGCAAGCATATTTCTTTTTGTAAAATTATCTATATCAGAATCTAAAATTTTTAAAATTTCTTCAAATTGAGCAAAATTTTCCATTATATATTTCGATTTTTGATTATGAAATCTTATATAATGCTGCGCATTGCTTAGAATTTCTACAGGATTATATGGATTTTGGATAAAATTACTGTTTTCTAATTTCCTTTGAACTTGCAATGCATTTTCTGCTTTACTCATAGGAGTGCATAAACAATATGCTAATTCATAAAAATACAGCTCACGAGGGATTTTTGCAAAATCATTTAAACGTGTATCTATTTCACTATGACATTGCTCATATATTTCAAAATATTTATCAATAATTTTATTTTTGTTCATTATTAA
>DAOTPH010000088.1:0-7512 GCA_035451765.1 Bacteroidota bacterium
AAGTTAGAGTAAATTGGTCGCCCACTTCGATATAATCTTTATCAACTGTGGCAGTAAAATCCGCAGCATAGACATAATTAAAAGCAAAAATAAAAACAAGCGAATATAAAATATGCTTCATTTTCAAATATTTATTCAATATAAATTTAATAAATAAAGTATTTTAAAAATTAATAAGATTTGACGAAAATATTAGATTTGTGTTTTTTATAAAATAAAAACTCCCCGAAAATTAGAGATTTCGGGGAGGATAGTATTTGAATATAATTTTACATTATTTTTTTCGAACACCAACAACTTTTGCAGTACAAGTAAATGGTGTTCTTATATCATTATCTCTATCTTCATCAGTGAGATATTCCCAATCACTTGCTGTCAGAGTCCCTTCATATCTATCATAATTATTAGGAAGAAATTCACATTCAATATCAATTTGAACCTCCCCGTTTTCTTCATAATAAATTCTGAAGGAATTACTTCCAGGTGTCCTTTCGAGTTGAAAATCATATCCATCACCTTCGTCTTGAAGATATAAGTTAATGATAGTTGGAGATTTGACCGTAAATAAGAAATGAATAGTTTCGTTATCGATATTATAGGTACCTCTAGGAGAAGTCGTCGATAATCTAGTGGTCGTAAAATTCCATTCCCCATTTAATGGATCGCCCGGTCCAATAGTAAAGAATATGCTTTCATCATCAACTAATCCACTACCTTGCTCAATTGCTGAAATTTGCATTCTGTATGATGTTGTCGCTCCTGCAGTTGAATCGCGAAATTCAGATACAGGTATATCTATTGAATATGTGCCTAAGCTATTTGGACCAACAGTTACAGGGTTTTTGGGTGCAAAGCTCTTGTGTATCTTTTTATTATCCTGTCCCCAGATATCGACCCATACATTAAAGGTTTTACTTTGCGTTCTGCTTGCATTTGCTATCTCAATACCCTTGATTTGTATTGTTTCAATTCCGTCGGGTAGTGTATCAACTAATTTCCCTGTGCCCGCATTCTCGAAAAATCCATAGCCCTTAGAAGTTGGAGACCATTTAAATCCATAAATCATTGAATTTGAAGAGCCAATCTTGGGTTTAATAATTTTAATTGTTCCGTTTGTAATATTCACAGTTTGCATTCGAGAAGAGGATAATGATTTTGGAATACATAATGTCACATATAAATCGCGGATACCTAATTGATTTACTTTGAAATCACTCCATTGCTTTTCTGTGTATCCAATACTTGAGGTTGCAGTGTTGTTTGGATTATGAATATAAAATGTATTGCCACTATATCCGACAACCAAAATAGCATGCTCTGCAAATGGATCCATCACAAGCACCGGATAACCCAATGCAATTCTATCCCTTAAATATGTATCCATCGCTTGCGCAGATAAATATTGCCAGCGCTTTGCCTCGGGATAGCTACCAGTTCGGTATTTTATCTCAGAATGAAGTTTGGAATTACTCAAAACAAAATCCTGTCCTGCACCACCTTCATCAATACCTGTTGCTGCAATCCAATTATAAATTTCATTAGATGTGCTGGGTTCGATTCCCTCGCACATCATTTGTAAGCAAGCTGCCCAGCAGTAATTCGATGATCCTTGATTGAAATAAGGCACATCCAAAGGTCCTGCCGAATAAGGTGGTCGTTCCCAGAAATGACCCGCATATCCCGAAAAATGTTTAGTTTTAATTACTAATTCATACTTACCGTTTGAATTTTCAATTGTAGTGCTTGTAATATCCATTATTTTATTTGTAAAGTCAAATTCGCCTCCTGCTCCTAACACATTGGCTGGATTTGTGAATTTCTTTGGTACAGGTATTCTAATTTCTAAATCTTGATTGAATTCTGTCACGCCTGATTCAAATCTTAATATTACAAAGTCATCTTTCTGACCTGGAAAGAAATCATTTGGTTCAATCTTTGACATTTTTATTGATGTAGATTGAGATGTTGCGCCTGATGGAATTATTATTTTTGTCCCATCAGATAATGCAATCTCGCCGCCTGTTGGAGTTATAGTTTGAGTATTCGATTCTAACTCTTTTCCGTTTGGATTAACAGGATTATTTTTATCGTCACAGGATGCGTTAATAAAAAGAAAATAGGCAGCAATTGCCATAATTGCGTAAATTAATCTTTTCATAAATAGTTCCTCCATTTGTTATAATGAAGTTCTAAATTATGAACATTCCACAAATAAACAATATATATTAATGTAAATAATTATAGATTAATAATTTAGATATTACTAATATTTAATATGTAAGTGATAATTATCGAAAAGATATGTTTCAACAGTCACTTTCTTACCAGTTCTTCTCCAATTGTCCGCGTTCAGCTTTCATTTTTTTCATTTTCTTTTGCAATTGCTGTTCTTCATTATTCAGTGCTTGCAAAATGCGTTCTGCTTCTTCTTTTGAGATTTTTTGCTGCTGCTGTTGTTTTTGCTGTTCGGATTGACTGTCTTGTCGTTGCTCGCTTTGTTGCTGATTTTGTTGATTATCTTGCTGTTTTTGATTTGTTTTATTTTGTTGATTTTGTTTTGTTGAGTTATTTTGTTGCTGCTGATTATCGCTTTGCTGTTTTTGGTTGCCTTGTTGCTGTTGATTATTAGATTGAATTTGTTGCTGGAGCATACGGCGAGCATATTCCAAATTATATTTAGCATCGTAATCATCTGGATTATTCAAAAGCGACTTTTTATATGATTCAATTGCATCCTCATATTTTTGGGCTTGCATCATAGAATTACCCAGATTATAATATGCTTTTGCCAAATCATTTTTATTGAATTTACTGCGATTTACCGCATCGAATTGCTTAATTGCTTCATCATAATTCCCTTGTCGATAATATGTATTGCCTAAATTGAATTTTGCATAATTATTCGTTGGATCCAATTCGAGAGCCTTGCGGTATTCGACTTCCGCAGATTTATATTTTTTGCTGTTATAATATGAATTTCCCTTTTTAATATAATCCTTTACATTTTCTGCAAATAAAGAATTTGCAAATAATGATAAAAATAATATTCCAAATACTAATATTTTCTTCATATTACTCTCCTTTAAAAAGCTTTAATTTTGCTAAAAATGGATTGCGTTTCTCACTTATAAATATATCAATAATTATCAATACAAGCGCTGCCCATAAAAAATAATAAAATTTATCATCATAATCTGTATAGACCATTTCGTCAAATTCCTTCTTTTGCAATCCCGACAAATCATTAAGAATTTGAGCTATATCTGAAGTGCGTTCGCTACCATACACAAATTTGCCGTTTCCTGCTTTTGCAATATCCGAAAGCAATTCGGGGGACATACGGGATGTTACGATTTGCCCATTTTCATCCTTTAAATAATCTTTCCCTCTTCCAATTGGTATTGGGGCACCTGAGGGGCTTCCCATTCCAATTGTATATATTTTTATTCCTTCTGAATAAGCAGCTTTCGCAGCGCCCACCGCATCATCTTCGTGATTTTCTCCATCTGAAATAATAATAATTGCCTTTTTTACAGTTTTATCCTCAGAAAAAGATATGCGAGCTAAGTTAATTGCTTTACCGATTGCTGTACCTTGCAATCCAATCATATCAGGTCCCACAATAGGCAAGAGCAACTTTATCGCAGAATAATCTGTTGTTAATGGCACTTGCAGAAAAGCATTTCCCGCAAAAATGATTAGTCCCGCTTTGTCTTGCTCTAAATTATCAAGCATTTTCGTTATAATTTGCTTTGCACGATCCAATCTATTTGGTTGAATATCCTCGGCAAGCATTGAATTCGACACGTCAAGTACAAACATTATTTCAATTCCCGAACGCTTGACTTTTTCCAATTTTGTTCCAACTTGTGGGTCGGCTAATGCTATTGTCAAACAAGCAATTATCAAGCACGATAAAATCAATTTTATAATTGGTTTATATTTTGAACTGTCTTTTATTAGCGTATCTAATAATTGGCTATCGGCAAATGCTTTCAATTTCTTTCTGCGACTTACTCGCCAAGAAATATAAAGCAGTATAATTAATGGTATTATAAGCAATAACCACAAATATTCGGGATTTGCAAATCTAAACATAATTTAGAAGACGAACTTAAAATAATTGAAATTTTAAAGTGATTTGCGAATTTTGATATATAAAACAAACATTGCAATCAATGTTAAAATAATGATGCCTAGACCAAGATATAAAAATACAGTATTTTTTGAAAAATAAAATGCCAATACAAAAAATCCTCCACCTATAACATTTGCAAATACAATAATCAAAAGTGAGTTGATAAATTTCTTTTGAATATCCTTGCTTTCTTTAACTTCTTTATCTTTATTATCCATAGTTAATACAATTTTTTCCAATTTTCTAATTTCAATTCAGGAAATACGTTATCGCGCTCCTCAATTTCAGAAATATATAGCCATTCATCATTTGTTAAATTATGCTCGTTTGCCAATTTTAAAGCCGAATCGCAAAGCCGATTGAAATCTGAATGATGAAAGAAAAACCGCTGCTCTGCATAATCTTTTGATGCATTTGTATAAATTAAAAATTGCCAATCCGATGATTGTGCAAGCATAAGCTCACGTAAGGCTTGCAAAATAATACGCTTTAGAATTTTTGTTTCTTCATTAGGAATTGGATTTTCAATTGAATTGTCCTGTAAATAAGGGAATTGCGCTAATAAATCGCCAAATCGCTTTTCATCATTATAAATCATTTCCCATGTCCATTTATTGCCTTCATTTATCCAAACAGTATGGTCATTATTTACACCCCAAGAACCCTCGGGCAACCGTACAACCTCCTGAGGCTTTATGATATCCAATTGCTCGGCTGCTTTTACAATTTTTACCCACGGTGAATAATGCAATCCTTTAATAACGGCACGAATAAATTCCGGTCCCTCAAACCACCAATGTCCAAATAATTCAGTATCAAATGGAGTTGTTAGAGTTGCAAATTTGCCTGTCAAATTATGATAATAATTAATCGAATTTTCTAAATTGTGTATGAAATGATGCGATTGCAAATCGATTTTCTTTTGTGTCCAATCAGGGTGATATAGCGTTTTATACATCATATCGGCTTTATTATCGGTCACACGCCAATACCGAAGCCACGAATTCAAATGCCGCTTATGAAAATCGAGATAATCGGGTTCGCCTGGGTATCCAACCTCCCCACTCCATACAAGCATTGATAAATCGTGATGTCGAGCAAATTCCGCAGCATATCCATATTCCACTTTATCGCTTGATGCAACTAGATAAGAACGCAAAGGCGATTTATCGAAATTCCACGGTACAGGTTGAAAATATGGCGAATCAATTGAATTGAAAAATTTCCTTTCTATATCAAAAGCACCAATTGGTGTAGAGTTTTGTATCAATTTTTCATCAATTACGAAATATTCTAAATTATGTTTATAGAGAAATTGTTCAATACCTGGTCTATAATGCTTTTCATTAAAAGGGCTTACAGGGATTAATGATTGCCAATCATAGCCAGGCCTATAAGCGCATTCGGGCAACCATATTCCGCGAGGATAACGTCCGAAAAACTTCTCATAATTTTCAACTGCGGTTGCAATTTGCAAATTTATGCTCTCATCAGTGCCAAGCAAAGGCAAATACCCATGCGTGGCTCCGCAAGTCATTACTTCAATTGCATTTTTATTTTGTAAATCGCGTAAAGCTCCCACAATTGATTGATTATATTTTTCGATAAAATCATTTTTCCGTGAAGCATAAAAATTCTCCCAAAATTCTGTTAGCCAAATATGATGCGGGTCATATCCCCAATGCAGAAAATCCAAATGATCTTTCCTGGCAGCATCAATTCGTGCGTCGCAATAATGAATAAATATCTCCTTAAACTCGGGTGCTTCCAATTGCTCACATAAAACAGGCGATATGTCAAGTGTGACATTTGGCATTATCCCCTCGTTGAGCAAATCATTGAAAACATTAAGCAGTGGAATATAGCATTCAGCCACTGCTTCATTCACCCAATCAATCCCTGCGGGATATATACCGTGATGTAGCAACCAGGGCAAATGCGTATGTAATATTAAAATATAGTTTCCGTTGTGCAATTTAAAATCCAATTTTTTTAAAATTAAGGAATTATATTGAGAAATTTGATATTTTATTTCATATTTGATTATTATTCTAACTCAATGCCAAAAGGTGCAATAGCTTTTGAAAATACATCACGATTTTGACAATAAGAAAGCACCATACCATAATTTGTAAATGGTACATTATATTTCTGGGCATTTGACAATCTGCGAGCATATTTTTGCCGGTCAGTCATACACGATCCGCAATGCACAATAATATTATATTTGCTTAAATCATCGGGAAATACACGCCCGAATGAAAATTCAAAATTTAATTTTTTTCCTAATCTTTTCTGCAATAATCGCGGCAATTGCACCGTTCCAATGTCATCGCATTTTCGATTATGATTGCAGGATTCAGAAATTAGAACTGTATCATTTTCTTTTAAATTATCAATTGCAGCGGTGCTTTCCACCAAATATTGCATATTACCATAAGTCATAAATTTGGTCATAATTATCGAAAATGATGTATATGGAATACCTGGTGGTGTCCATCGACCAATTATATCAAATGCTTGGCTGTCTGTAATAATCATCTGCAAGCCCATTGGTGAATTATCTAATGAATTAACGAGATCCCAATAACGCTTCTTCTCACTTTTTGCTTCCTCGGGATTGCTTGACCGCGCTTTTTTCAAATCCATCCGAAATAAGACAGGCGTTATAAATTTTCTCAATAATCTTTCAATAACCATCTCCTGAGGGCGCAGCAATCGCATTTCAGGAGTTTCTTCATCCATTGGTATGTTTAAAATTACGCATCCATAATTATCAAGTTTTGGTAGCATCTCGAAATCGAATGGCACATATTTGAAATTTTCTAATATAAAATCAATCAATCTCGATTGTTGCGAATAATCTTGTATATCAATCACAATGCTTGGTACATCAAAGCTTTCGTCAAGCTTATTTTTCCAAAGTTCAATTTCATTTGCGGGAATTCGATTTTTATTTTTAAATAAATTATAAATAATTAGCACTTGTTTATTTTGTTCCATTGCATAATCGAAAAGCGATTTTTCGTAAGATAAATCCTCTCCATTAATTGCATCAATAAAATCAATTGTATGCAAGCATAAATCTGATTCTTCGAGCGCAACCATAGATTTCTTGCGTTTCTTTTCGCCAAGCTCTCCCTGTTCATTAATTCCCGCAGTATCAATGATTTTTACAGGTCCGAGATTATGTATTTCCATCATAGAAACAACATTATCAGCGGTTGTACCTGGTGTGGCATCAACTATTGCGTAATCTTTTTGACCTGTCAATAAATTAAGCAAACTTGATTTGCCCGCATTTGTTTTGCCAATTATGCAAATATTCAGTCTTTCAACTCTTTCGCCCATAATTTATCCTTTTTTAATATTTA
>DAOTPH010000089.1:0-7434 GCA_035451765.1 Bacteroidota bacterium
AAGGGAAATTTTAATAAGAAGCTAATACTTATTCCCGATTCTGCTCACGGCACAAATCCTGCATCAGCATCTATTGGCGGTTTCCAAATTGTAAATGTCAAATCTAATGCTGACGGCAAAGTTGATATCGAAGATTTTAAATCTAAATTGAATGAAAATGTTGCAGGAATGATGCTGACAAACCCGAATACACTTGGCTTATTTGAAAGCAATATAAATATTATCCAAGAAGAATTGCATAAAGTTGATGCTTTGCTTTATATGGATGGCGCCAATATGAATGCACTTATTGGAATAGTGCAACCAGGGAAAATCGGTGTGGATTGCTTGCATTTGAATCTTCATAAAACATTTTCAACTCCACACGGTGGCGGTGGTCCCGGCGCTGGTCCCGTTTTGGTTAATGAAAAATTATTGCAATATTTGCCTGTTCCTCAGATTACTTTTGATGGGGAAAAATATGCATTAAATTATAATATACCAAAAAGCATAGGCAAAATGCATTCATTTTTTGGGAATTTTTCTATATTTGTTCGTGCTTTTGCTTATATTCTGATGCTTGGTGCTGATGGAATTTTCGAGACAAGCAAGGGCGCAATTATCAATGCTAATTATCTGAAAGCTTTGATAAGGGAAGATTTTGACTTTCCATATCCAAGCGCAAGTATGCACGAATTTGTAATGAGCGGAAGTAGGCAAAAGGAAATGGGGGCTTCTACTATGGATATTGCAAAGCGATTGCTTGATTATGGATTTCACGCTCCAACTGTATATTTTCCATTAATTGTCCACGAAGCTATGCTTGTTGAGCCAACAGAAACCGAGACTAAAGAAAGTCTTGATGCTTATGCTCAAGCCCTGAAATCAATTTGCGAAGAAATCAAAACTAATCTTGAAATTGTAAAGGATGCACCTCATACAACACCAATTCGACGTGTGAATGATGTTTATGCGGCAAGGAATATAAATATTAATTGGAAAGAATAGAATAATATTCCCAGGATAATATTTTATTATCTTCTAATTTTGCGTTATAAATGAAAAACGCATTTCAAGAGATATCCGCTGTTTTATATAAAGAAATTCTGAGCGAATTTAGAACTCGCTATTCTATTACTACAATTTTACTTTTTATTTTAACAACAATTACTATTATTGCAATTAGCTTTGCTTCAGAGGCATTAAGCCAGGAAGCCACATCAAGTTTACTTTGGATTGTAATTTTCTTTAGTACTATGATTGGGTTATCAAAATCATTTATAAGCGAGGAAGAGCGAGGCACCTCTTTGCTTTTAGGGATTACAGTGGGAACAAGTTCAATATTTTTTGGGAAATTAATATATAATATATTACTGAGCTTATTCATAAATTTTTTTTCAATCGTTCTTTTCTTTTTATTTGTAAATACAGCAAATATTATCTCAATTGGATTATTTATAATCATAATTGTAATTTGCTCGATTGCAATTGCATCCGCAACTACAGTAATATCAGCGATTATTTCAAAAGCATCATCAAAAAATGCATTGTTTCCAATTTTATCTTTTCCAATACTTTTGCCTATAATTAAAATCGGAATTGATTCAACAGGATTGACAATGGTGGAAACAAAATTCTCAGCAATACAATCAGATATGCAATTGCTTATTGCATATACAGGATTGCTGATTATTGCATCGTATTTATTATTCGATTTTATATGGAAAGATTGAATTTTTCCAATTAATTACAAAATTTTTAATAATTTGCAAATTTTATTAAATTCATTTTCTCATGGGTATTCTTTAAGAAATGGAGGGCTTTTAATTAAATGATTATAAACAATTTATTAGTCACAAATAAAAATATTATTATTGAAATATTTTATTACTAATTTATGAAATAAAAAGATTGATATATCTATAAATGAGATATCGTTTGTGAAAAATTAAATAATTAGGTTATATATGTTTAAAAATCATCCCAGAGGTCTTTTTGTTGCGTTTTTTGCAAATATGGGTGAACGGTTTGGGTATTATACAATGCTTGCAATATTTACGTTATTTCTTCAAGCAAAGTATGGTTATACTGCAGCACAAGCAACACAAGTATTTGGAATATTCCTTGCAGCTGTATATTTTATGCCACTGATTGGTGGAATCCTAGCAGATAGATGGCTCGGTTATGGTAAAACTATAAGCATTGGATTAGTCGTAATGTTTTTAGGCTATATTTTGCTAGCAATCCCTACGAAGATGGATACTAACATTGGTCTTGTATTTGCCGGTTTAGGTGTTATCTCGCTTGGTACTGGTTTATTTAAAGGGAATTTGCAGGCATTAGTGGGTAATTTATATGACGATCCAGTATATAGCAAGAATCGTGATGTTGCGTTCAATATTTTTTATATGGGTATAAATATCGGTGCAATGTTTGCCCCAACAGCAGCTGAAGCTGTTAGCAATTGGATATTGAAAGGCCATCATTTAACTTATAATGCAGAAATCCCTGCTCTTGCTAATAAATTTCTTAATGGAGATACATCAGTCACAGAACATCTAACACGTTTAGCTCAAGCACAAGTCGGGCAGGTCACTGATCTTACAGCTTTTGCAACAAATTATATTAATGCGCTTGGTGAATCATATCATTATGCTTTTGGTGTTGCTTGCCTTAGCCTCATTTTTTCAATGATAATTTTCTGGGGATTCAGAAAATACTATAAAGTAGCTGACAAAACAGAACGTCAGAAAGCAAAAGATAAAGATTTGCAAAATCAAGTAGTGGAATTAACCCCTGAGCAGACAAAGCAAAGATTAGTTGCTCTCGGGCTTATCTTTTTTGTAGTTATCTTCTTCTGGATGGCATTCCATCAGAATGGTGCAGCGATGACAATATTTGCACGCGATTACGTTGTGGGATCTGTTGATCGTTTCACAAATCTATTTTTTGATTTATTTGGATTGATCTTTATTTTCTTATCAATTCTTGGATTGATATTTATGGTAAGAAAAAAATCATCCACACGTACTCGCATTATTTCAGCAATTGGTTTTATGGTATTTGCTGTATTGACTGTGCTTCGATTTAATAGCTATGCCGATGTCAATCCATTTACACCACAAAAATTCCAACATTTCAATCCTTTCTTTATAGTAGCACTTACACCATTGATAGTTGGATATTTCGGATATTTGAATAAAAAAGGCAAGGAGCCATCAGCACCAAAGAAAATTGGTATCGGAATGATTATTACTGCTGTTGCGTATACAATTATGATAATTGCCTCACTTCATTTGCGTGGATACGACCCTGGTGTAATTGGAGAAGTAAGAGCACCTGAAGAGGTATTAATTAGCCCATATTGGTTGATTTCTACTTATTTCTTATTGACAATCGCCGAATTATTTCTAAGTCCAATGGGAATATCATTTGTTTCCCGTGTTGCACCACCAAAATATAAAGGACTTATGCAAGGTGGATGGCTTGCTGCAACTGCAATTGGTAATTATGCTGTCGGTATTCTTGGATTATTCTGGAATAAATTGCCTCTGTGGGCATTTTGGATGATACTGGTTATATGCTGTATACTTTCAGCAACCTTTATTTTCTCTATTCTAAAACGATTGGAAGCTGCAACAAATAGCTAATATATCAATTATAAATTGGTAAATAAAAAGGCAACATAATGTTGCCTTTTCTTTTTACAAAATTAGCGATTAATTATTTGTCTATTCAAAATTAATCGTTTCACCGAATTCCATTTTACGTCCTTCGATATTAACTTGTTTTAATTTTTTTACAAATTCATCAGGATCGGCTTGTATCAAAGGAAAAGTATTATAATGCATTGGAACAACAAGACGAGGACGCACAAATTCGCAGGCTACGACAGCATCATCAATACCCATTGTGAAATTATCACCAATTGGGCAAAGCATTACATCAATTTTGTTTAATTCACCAATCAATTTCATATCTCCAAAAAGCCCTGTATCACCTGTATGATAAACATTTATACCCCCCATAGAAATAATCACACCTGCGGGTTCGCCCATATACTCGTTATTCTCAAGGGATGAGCCATGAAATGCTTGCGTAAATTTTACTTTGCCAAAAGGAAAATTCCAGCTTCCACCAATATGCATAAAATGTGCCTTAACTCCCCTTCTAGCGGTGTAGGTTGAAAGCTCATTTACCGCTATCACAGTTGCATCATTTTCCTTTGCAATCGAAAGTGTATCACCAAAATGGTCCGAATGAGCGTGTGTTAAAATGATATATTGAACATCTACATCTTCCCATTTTATAGGCGCATTTGGATTGCCTGATAAAAATGGGTCAATAATAACGCGATATTTCCCATCATCCAAAATAAATGCCGAATGGCTGAGATATTGGATTTTTAACATATTTTCACCTTTTTTAAAAACAAATTTAAAGAAGAATATAATTAAATTGTATTGATTTTGATTATTCCATTATTAATTTTCTCATTCAAATCTTGTTCCAAAATCTTAATTTCTTTATTACTTTCTAAATTATCAATTATATTTTTTACAATTTGCGAAATTTCTTTTTTCATCTTATCAGGAAATTGCGGTATTTGAGCGTCATCAAGCAATTTTTGAGTAAAAGTAATACGCCCACCTCGTCGTGCGCCAATTGATAAATAATACTGACGGAAAAAGTCGCTATTCAAATAACCCAATAAAAAATAAATATCTTCATCATCGTAAGGTTGAATAAATAGCACATCGCCTGATGGAAGCAATCCTTCCTCGCCGATACTAAATCGATTGAATGAATGCCTATCTAATGTTGGCACATAAATTTTTAATTTATTATTATTCTCCATTAAATATTTATAATTTCTCAGAGCCTGCCATTGAAACCATTGCTTTTTCTTTGCCAAAAAGCGTGACGACATTTCCACTTTGTATTGCTCTATCTTTTTATATATATTTGGATAATTTTCTTGCAAAATTTTTTCGTCTTTAAAAGTATCATTAATTAAAATATAATTTTTATAACCTTTGACTATGTATCTTTGGCAATTTTTACCTTTAACAAATTTGTGAACCAACATTCTTTCATTTTTATTGAAATTCTCAATTTCTTTCTCACTTGATTTAAAAGCAAGATCATATCCTGAGACAAATCCAACACCTACACGTGCAATTTCATTTAATTTTCTGAACGGGAAATCGGGAATATTAAAAATATAAGTAGACCAGGGATTATTATTTGTATAGTGTTTCAAAATTCCATAATCGAAAAGATTGTTTGAATTATGAGTGCGTAAGGATTCAAAAGCTTGAATATATATATTCTCGGGTAATGTATTTTTTTGTTTAATTTTCAATAATTCTATTGATTCATTATATAAATTAAAATTTCCTTTACGAAACTTGAAAATAATCGTTTCAGGATGCTCATTATTGAACAAATTTACTTCATCTAAATCAATTATAATTTCAAATTTGCCATTATTCAAAATTTCATTACGTAAAAATTTTGCATAAGTATTATAAAAGAAATGATATGGCACAATCAAAATCATCTCCCCACCTTCTTTCAGCCATTCAATTGACCTTTGAATAAAAGCATAATAAATATCGCCTTGGTTTGTTTTGATTAAATCCTGCACATTTTTAGCAAGATCCTCAGGAATTTGATTCAAATGCATATAGGGTGGATTGCCAATTATCAAATCAAATTTATCACAAAAATTATAGGTTAGGAAATTGCCATTTATAATTTTATAATTTTTAAATTTATATATCAAATTTTCATAAAATTCTTTATCGATTTCAATACCTGTGCAATTTCGAAATCCCAGATTTTGCAATTCTTCCAAAAAAGCACCTTTCCCACTGCCTACATCCAAAACTGAAGCATCCTTTGGCAAATTGGATAGTTCAATCATCAATTTACAAATATCACGAGGTGTTTCGACAAATCCAATATTTTTGCTCATTGGGATCATTTATTTTTTTACTTAAAATTTTAATTCATAATAAATTACAAAATTATAAAACTGAGCAATTTAACAGGTCCTTATGTAGCTAATAAATTAATTATTTCCTAAATAGTAAAGTCAGTGGTATTTTTGCAAAATGGACAAAGAACCGCAAATAGCACGGCTCACTTATATTATTTATTCTTTATTAGAAAATAAGAATTTAGAATATTTATCCGAACTTACCGCAATTCCAATTGAAAAAATTCAATTATGGGCAAATAAATTCAATTGGGAACATCGCCCCTGTGCTTTATTTCATATTAATAAAATAAATAAATCTACAAATCCCGATGATATTATGATCAATTTTTTCAATCAATTGATTAACAAAATTGAAAATAGTAATGAAATAATCGAGAGTTTGGAAATTGATGAAGTTTTAAAATTACTTAATTCTATATCACGAATGATGCCAGGAATAAATAAAATCAATGGGAAAAGTCAATCAGATATTGAATTATCAAAGGAAGATGAGATATTTCTTAAAAATTTTATTTCAAAACCTGAAGCGATGAAACTCGCTCACAAATTATTAGAAATGATAAATTGTTAAATTTTTTATATCTTCTGTTCATAAATCTACAAAAAAGAATAATGTGAGCAAATTTCCTCAAAATATTTACTATATTTCTTAAATTTTTTATAATTAATTAATTTTTTTCTCAAATAATTATAAGTATAATAATCGCCACATTTAAAGAAATTGTAAATCTTTAAACAAAAATAACATTGAAATAATAATGCTTACAAAACCTAAAATAATTTTTAATCATCATAATATCAAATAATTACGAATACTACATATTAATCAATTCTAATTTTTGCTCATTTTTTGTGATAATAATTTTGCTAATAAAATTGGATTTATCTATCACTAAAAAATCAATTAATAAAGTAATTGGCATACACATTGTGAAATGATAAATCCAAACAAAAATGAATATAATTATAAAATAAATAAAGGAGAAAGAAATGCCATACGCAGTAGGAGGGAACTCCAGAATAAGAACAAATACGGCCGCTGAGAATGCCTATAATGCTTTGGATGTAACCAATCGGGATATTGCATTAAGGCAATTGAGATTATCGACGGGCAGAAGAATAAATAACGCAAGCGATGATGTTGCCGGCTATATTACTTCGCGAGCTTTGACAGCTCGAAATGGTTCAATGCAAGCAGCGTTGCTTGCAGTTGGGGATGCACAAAATGTATCAAGTATTATTATGGATTCGCTTGAAAATATCAATAACTTATTGATTAAAATAAAGGATGCAACTTCTCAAGCGGCTTCTGGAGCAATGGGAACAGATGAACGTATAGCTCTTGCTAAATCTGCATATCGACTTGCTCAGCAAATTCAAACAGTCGTGGATACTACCGTTTTCGGTGGTCGTCAGCTCTTGGACGGAACATTTTCAGTAGATTTTGT
>DAOTPH010000090.1:0-7320 GCA_035451765.1 Bacteroidota bacterium
GATGATGGTATATTTTGTCGAATTCCTTCATATCGTCTTACTATTATTTTCATTCCAATTCTATAATTATCAGGATTTATAGGATCTACCATAAAGTATGCAATTGTAGAATCCTTCTCAGTTCTAAAAAATTGATTAAAATTGCGAGGTAATTGTATTGAAAAAATAGAATCAGGTGGAGAATAAGATATAAATTCTGTTGAATCAGGATTCAAAGATTGAGCATAGATAATTTCCTGAATCATTTGTCGTAAATTATTTGCCTGGGTTGAATCGCCTATCGCTTCATAAGCAAATGCTAAATTGTTTAGTGTAACCAATTCTATTGGATTCATATATAAAACTCGTGTATAATCATCAATAGCCTCTTTATAATTTTTATTTTTAAAGAATGCATCCCCTCGCCTTTGAAAAAGCTCTTCACCTCCTCCCCCTTTTGAGAGTAAAAGAGTAAAATCCCTTATTGCTTCCGAATACTTTCCTAATTTATATGCTGCTTTCCCGTGTTCATATAATACTTTTGAATTACTCGAATCAAAGGCAAGCGCATAACTTAGATCTTTGTATGCTTCCTCAGTTCGTCCAAATTTATTTAATAATGCTCCACGATTCCCATAAGCTTCAGAAAATTTACTATCAATTTGTATCGCTTTATTAAAATCAGCCATCGCTTTTACTGTATCAGCTAATGAAAGATATGTAAGCCCCCGTAGATTATATACATCAGCAATATTATGGGTAACTTTTTCCAAATGATTTAATATTTTCAGCGCAGAATCATATTCATAAACATAATAATGACATAAACCTTTGTTAAATAATGCATCAGGATGGTCGGGATCTATTTTAAGCACCTCTCCATAAACATTCGCCGCATCATTATATTTATGCAATATCATTAAATTATGTCCTAGCTTTATTAATGAATCTACTTGTGAATAGGAAATATTAATTGAAAATATACTGCTAATTATGATAGAAAAAACAAAATATCTTAGTTTCATATCAGAAAAAATTTATTAATTAAACGAATAAGTTTAAGAAATCTTGAAAATAATAGAAATAAAGCAATATATGAGTTATATTTTTATAATTTTTCCCCTCCAAATTGATTTATTGCTATTAATTATGATATAATAGCAACCGCTTTGCAAATCTTTTAAATCAATTATCATATTTGTGTCAGAATACGATGAAAATTGCTTTTTTATTATTAAATTCCCTAGCAAATCATATACAGCAATATCAAATGGGTTGTAAATAGTTTCGCCTAAATATATATTTAAATATTCCCTTACAGGATTTGGATAAATATTAATATTATTTGAAAATTCTGAAACTTCTACCGTTTTATTTGATATGGTTAATTCATCAATAAACCATCCTTTCTCCATCTTAAAAGTATTTGCAGCAAAACGAAAACGTAATAAAAACGGTGAATTTAAATTATATAGATATAAATTTTCCACTCTCCAATCTTTTTCATCTAATACTCCATCTTTCCAATATGAGTAATCATCATAACTGTATCTTGCATTGAAATTATTGCTATCAGAATTTACAAAGCGATTGCTCCAGGTCTTCCCATTATCAATAGAATATTCAACAACAGCAGTATCCTTTGGTTCTAAAATTGCAGCATTATAAAATTGGATATGAACAGAGCCATTTGCCGCCTGCATCGGAAAAAGAAGAAATGTATCTTTTTGATTATTTGTATAATTATTATATGGAGATTCAGTAAATGAATAAGGCAAACTATATGCAAATTCATCAGTTTTATTCCACTTTCCACCTATATAATACTTTGGCAAATCCCCATCAAAATTTTCATAAAATGCATTTATCTCACTTAATTCAATAATCTTGCCCGCATACGCAACATAATGATTACTTTCTTGACTTACATTTTGATAGCTATCCATAACTTTTGCAAAATATTTATAATATCCCCGTATTTGAGTAAGATCCTCAATTTCAAGAATTTTTGAAGTATCCTGGGGATTTACATCTAATTCTTTTATTTGTACGCTATCCCGATAAATAATAAGCTTATTCATATAAATCAAAGGAGTTTGTCCATCGGCTCTTTTGGATGGCAATTGTATTTGTAATTTTACCCCATTGGAGGGTTCCCAAAGATTTTCACTTGCTAAAATTATAGGGGCATCGGGTTGCTTCGCTCCACCAGGATATGATGAATTATATCTGGCTATGCTTGAATCCTTGCCTGCTTTCACATAAATTGCATAATCATATTTTTCAAATGGTGTGAGACCTTCATCCAAATATTGATTTTCCCCTTTCGATAATGTTGTCAAATAATTATCGTTTCTTAATATTATAATCTGATATTCTCCAATTGATAAAGGTTGTCCAAAACTACGCAATGTAGGATTTTCCCAATTTAATTGTAACTTCGTAGGCTCATCAAATAGAACTTTAATTGTAAAATTTTCCACAGGCATTGGCGCTCTTGTATTGATTAACGAAGTATAAACATCATTATCTCGAATATCATTTTCAGCATTCCGCATATCGACCCAAGATGGATAAATTATCCCATCATAAAATGTGCATCCACTATAATCACCTGCAAATGCATTACCAAGAAAAGGATTTAAACGCAAATCGCTTGCATAATCGCTTGCAGGTCGGTCGATCCAAGTATCTCCCCCATCTGTAGATAAACTTACATACGCTTCATAAAGCAAATTTGTAGAATCATTTCTACTATCTAAATACATTATTGCAATATTCCCACTTGTAGGGTCAATTGCCATCCATTGCCAGAATTGATCATTTTTTTCAACAGAATGCACCATTACAGGTGATGACCAAGTTTCACCTTTATCAGTAGATTTTGAAAAATATATATTTGGTATTGAATCACCTGCCCAAGTTAAATAAAGATTTCCTTTATATTTGCTATTAGAAATATCGCACGCAATAACAGGATAAGTTTCAGCACGCACCTTTCCTTTTAACGAATGGCGCCAACCTTGTCCTTCAAGAAATTTTGTAATCCCAAAAATATTATAATGAAATATTATACGAGGTTGTGTAAAAGTTTTGCCACCATCCATAGATTTTGCAAAGCCCACACCATGTTCTATTCCATCATTCCATACAACATATAGCTCTCCATTTGGACCTGTCGTTGCTAAAGGAAAACTTTGTCCATAAGTTGTATCCTCAGAGCTTCCTGGCTTGCGTGGACTGACTGCAACAGGAATGCTCCAAGTTTCACCTTTGTCGGTTGATTTACTAATTACAATTTGAGTGGCAGAATCACGCGGTGTCACTCGCTTCCAAGGTACATATAGATGCTTAAAATATGGAGATGATGGAGAATTATCAACTTGAATATAATATTTATCTTCAAAAGTAGAATCAAGAGTTTGAGCTCCCGTATGAAGAATAATGGGTATATGTGCTTTCCAGCTTACACCTTTATCTGTTGATTTTGCTATAAAAACACCATTTTCACCAACCATCACGTTATAATTATCATCCATTTTCCCAAACCCACCATAAACAAGATATCCAGTTCCATCCATATCAAAAGCTACCGATGGATCATTTGTTGATTGCCACCCTTCAAAAGGTTTTCCGAGATTTTTATTAACCCACGTTTTCCCTCCATCCCATGACACATAAACCCAAGTTGATGAATTATCACGATAATCTACAGCTGAGCCTATCAGATTTGTTGGATCTGTTGGATTATATGCAATTGAAGACTCGTTTTGCATTCTATTTACTTCTCCTGGCTCATCAAGGGTCATATTAATATTTAAAAAATATGGAATTCTTGTTCCTTGCAACATATCCCAATAGAATTTCTCGAAATATTGAACATCGGGTGTGGGATGCGCAGCCTCCATTAATCTTTTAAATGCCTCTTTTGCTTTATACCTCTCAAACTCAGGTTCATCACTATAAGAATTATAGATAAAAAGACATAAAAAACAAACAACTACAATTTTGAATAAATTTTTCATTTCAATTTTATTTTTTTCTGCAAATTAAGAATTTTTATTATGAATAAACTAATAATATAGTCGTATTAAGTAGGCTTTTGTTATATGATTTTGCTTTAATATAAAATTAGAGGTTTTAGAGTATTATATTAGAAATTTATAATTTTATCGGGATTTTGGATAACGTAATCTGCCCAAGATTTAATTTTTGAATTGCCAGCAGCTGAGGATTGTTTATAAAAATGGCATATAGCAAGCGATAAAGCATCTGTACAATCATAAAATTCTGGTGTTTCCAGTATATGTAGGGTCTCACGAACCATAAATTGTACCTGTTGCTTGCTTGCATTTCCACGCCCTGCAACAGATTTTTTTACTTCTCGTGGTGTATATTCGACTATATCAATATGCTTATTAACAGCAGAAATTAATACAGCTGCTCGAGCTTGTGATAATTTTATTAAGGATTGTGCATTTTTATGGTAGAACATCGTTTCAAGTGAAATTACATCAGGGACAATTCTATCAATTAACAAATTAATCTGGGAAAAAATTTCCCCTAATCGTTTATTATATTCTTTTTCGAGCAGCTTCGCTTTTATAATGCCATATTCGATTAATGATAAACTTTTACTCTCGGTTAAAATAGCACCATAGCCAATCAGTACTGAGCCAGGATCAATTCCAAGAATAATCATTATTGATCTATTAAATCTTCTATGGATTCATCAATTTCAAGATTAGTATAAACATTTTGAGCATCTTCAAAATCTTCCAAAGCATCTATAAATCGCATTATTCTTTTAGCTTGTTCAACATCTGAAACTTTAATATAAGTATTTGGGATATATTCCAATTTACTTTCAAGTATATTAAATTTATGTTCTTGTAAATACTTATTAACTGCACCATAATTTTCAATTGAACAAATTATACGGGTTTGTTCTTCATCATATTCCATATCGGACGCTCCTGCTTCAAGAATAGCCTCAAGCATTTCATCTTCCGATTTTCCATCAGTTGAAACAAGAATTACACCCGAGCGAACAAAATTCCACGAGACAGAGTTTTGCTCCCCTAAATTTCCACCATATTTTGTAAAAAGGGAGCGGACTTCTGCAATTGTTCGATTTTTGTTATCCGTAGCAACTTCAATGATAACAGAGACACCGTGAGGTCCATAACCCTCATAAGTATATTCCTCAATCGTTGCACCTGCGATCTCGCCTGTTCCTCTTTTAATGGCACGTTGAATATTTTCATTTGGCATATTTTCAGCACGTGCATTCAATATTGCAAGGCGCAAACGGGGATTACCGTCGGGATCTCCACCACCTTCACGAGCAGCAATTGTTATTTCCTTTGCTAATCGAGTAAAAATTTTGCCCCGTTGAGCATCTTTCTTACCCTTTTTATGCTTAATATTTGCCCATTTACTATGACCTGACATTCAAGACCTTTTGATTTTTTAGTTTAAAAATCTTTATAATATTTTGACCTGTAATCTTGGATTTTAGCAGATTTTTTTACTTCTGTATACCAAGAGAAAAATGCACTTTTCGCTGCTTCTGTTGTTAATTGCTTAATATAATTATCTAAATTTGCTTGCACAGTTTGCATATCAGGAATTTGCTTATTTAATACTTGTATTATATAATAATTCCTCTCACCACGAATGGGTCCTAATATTTGCCCAATTGGCGAATCGAATATTTTTTGTGTTAATATTACATCATTGCCAATTCCTTGAACTTTTCCATCATTTTTAAGACCTATAGCGTTAATAAATTTCAGAGTTGTATCAATTTGCTGTGCCTGCTCAAGGTCTTGATAATTTTTTACTTGTGAATAAATTTGCTCAGCTTGGGACTTTACCATATCGAGAATTTTTTTATCTCGTAATTTTGTCTCTATTTCATCTCTTTTATCTTCGAGAGACGCTATTCCCGCCTTTTTCTTTCCTACTACCTGACCAACAAATATTCCATAGTACTTTAGCTCAATAGGTTCAATTACCTCACCAACATCCAAATCGAATGCTTTATTTGTTATATACCAAGAATTAAATATAGGCCTTTCTTGTGTAAAATATGGAGTAATATTCACAACCCTATTTAATCTTTTTGCTATTGTGTCAATATTTCCACCATCTTGCAGTTGTTTTGATATAGAATAAGCTTCACGGAATAAAGCATTTTTTGTCGCATTTGAAATCACATTTTTAATAGTAATCTTACTGTACTTTATTTCTTCAGGATTTTTGTCATATACTTTAATAATATGATAACCAAATTCAGTTTCGATAGGTCCCACAACCTCACCTACTTTTGCAGAAAACACAGCATCTTCAAAAGGTTTTACCATCTGACCTCGTCCAAAATATCCCAGATCGCCACCATTTTGTGCTGAACCTGGATCTTGAGAATATTGCCTTGCAAGAACGGTGAAATCTTTGCCTGACTTAATCTCTTTAATTATTTCCAATGCACGTTTATAAGCGGAATCTTTATTATTATTTATTTTTATCAAAATATGATTAGCCCGTACAATTTCTTGACTGCTTGGACGACGCCCATCCAATCTATAATAAGTTATTCCTTCAGGCAAAACCAATGGGCCTGCTATATATCTATCGGGCAAAAACATCAAATACTTATATACTTCTTGGTCTATTTTATTCACTGGTGTATAATCGAAAGTCTCCCCTCCTAGCTCGCTCATTTTTATTTCAAAAACACTATCTCTTTCCTCAACTGTTTTACAGTTTTTGAGTGCTTCGTCTAATTCACGAGCCCGCTTATCTGCCCTTATAGAATCATCCCTCGATGGTTGTAAGGGAAATGTAATATATTTCAACTGAACTTGAGCTTCCTGTTTATAGAAATTCTTATGAGCATTATAATATTTTTGTATCTCTGCATCAGAAATTTTAATATCTTCAGGTTTCACATTTTGTGGGGAAATGACAAGAATTTTTGCATCCATTGATGAATTTTGATTTACGTATTTCACTTTAGCAAATGTAGGAGATACTATAGAATTAAACATCCCAACAGATGTTCGTAAGTGAGCAAACATCTTATTTCTTGCAAGAACACTTTCAATTTCTGATAAATCTTTTCGCAACTGATTTACTGCTTCAGTCTTTTGTTCTTCACTAACTTGTTGTTGGTCTGACCCAAGATAATTCCTATAACTTTCTGGGTTAGTAATAAGCTGAAGATAAATATCTTTTAAAAATTTGCCACTTGAATCAGTAAAAGATTGTTTTAAATAATCAGGCGGATTTTCAATTAATTCATCTCTAATTTCATCGGGGGTTACAATTATCCCCATT
>DAOTPH010000091.1:0-1360 GCA_035451765.1 Bacteroidota bacterium
TCTTTTTTATTTACCTCACAAAAAATACATTAATGAGGTTTTTATTCCCTTATTTTTATTCAATTTTTTCTTAATTTGCTTTTATTATTTTATTAACTTTAAAATAGGAAAATTATGGAAAATCCTGCTCGTCGAATTCAAGATTATTTGGTTTTTGGTGAATATGGTGAGGTGAATCCCTCGATTTCGGATGGTGCCACTTTCACCTTTTTGAAGGCAGAGGAAATGGAAGAGCTTTTCCACGAAGAAGTGGAAGGTTGTTTTTTATATTCGCGTCATCTTAATCCAATGGATAATTATCTTGGCAATTTGCTTGCAAAAATGGAAGATACTGAAGCAGCACAGGTGACTTCAAGTGGTATGGGGGCAATTACTACTGCATTGATGCAAATATGCTCAAGCGGCGATGAAATTGTTTCAAGTCGCACGATATATGGTGGCACTTATGCTTTTATGAAAAACTTTTTGCCAAGATTTAATGTGAAAACAAATTTCGTTGATATTACAAATTTGGAACAAGTCGAGGCAAATATCACACCCAAGACAAAATTGATTTACTGCGAAACAATCAGCAATCCATTGCTTGAAATAGCAGATTTACCCAAATTAAAAGAAATTGCTGATAAGCATAACATTTTATTAATTGTTGATAATACATTTTCACCGATGATGGTTTCTCCACACAAGCTTGGCGCAGATATTGTGGTTTATAGCCTTACAAAATTTGCAAATGGTATGAATGATACAGTTGCAGGAGCGGTATGCGCAACTCACGATTTTATATCATCGCTTCGGAATCCAAATAGTGGAGCGTCGATGTTGCTTGGTCCAACGCTTGACTCAATTCGTGCATCAATGATTTATAAGAATATGCATACATTGCACATTAGAATGAAACAACATAGCAAAAATGCAATGTATATTGCAGAAAATTTAGAAAAGCTAGGTTTCAAAGTATATTATCCAGGATTGAAATCTCATAATCAATATGATTTGATAACATCTTTAATGAATAAAGAATACGGATATGGCGGAATGCTTACATTCGATGCAAAGGACCACGAAACAGCCGATAATTTAATGATTTCTATGCAAAATGAAAAAGTTGGATATTTTGCTGTTAGCTTGGGATTTTATAAAACATTATTCAGTTCTCCTGGAAGTAGCACATCAAGTGAAATTCCTGAAGAAGAACAAATAAAAATGGGTCTTACCCCTGGACTTGTGCGAATGAGTATAGGATTGGATGATGATATAGAAGAAACTTTTGAAAGAATGAAAAAAGCAATGAAAAGTGTTGGATTAATATAAAATCGAATGCAACAGTGGGCTTTAGCCCACTGCGAAGGCATTTAGCCTT
>DAOTPH010000091.1:1460-7278 GCA_035451765.1 Bacteroidota bacterium
ATATAAAATCGAATGCAACAGTGGGCTTTAGCCCACTGCGAAGGCATTTAGCCTTATTGGTTAATGAAATAGAGTTAATCTAATGAAACAGGTTTAAGCTAATGAAATAGAGTTAGGTTAATATAACAGATTTAATCTAATATAAATTTAAATATCATTTATTTTTTGAAGGAACCAGGTAGATTGTTTCGCCTGGTTTTTTCATACCATATTTTTCGCGGGCAATTCGTTCAATTTCGAGAGAATCATTACGAAGTTGATTAATTCTTTTTGTTAATGAATCATTAATATGCTTTTCTTGTTCGGTTAATGCTTGCAATTTTGTATATTTTTTCTGCTGAATTACTCTATTGATTATTCCACTTGGAGAAAAAAGAAAATAAGAAATAGCAATAATCACTATCATTACGATAATGAATAAGTTCGTTTTTTTCTTATTATCTAACGAATCGAAAAATTTCATTTTACAAAAAATGAGTATTAAATAAATAATATAATATCAATCCTATCAAGAGGTTAATCAAGATAGGATTGAATTATTAAATTTATTAAGTTCCTGCATTAAAATCATTAATATAATGGATTTGCTCTTCAGTTAAATGGTCAATTTTAATATTCATACTCTCAAGCTTTAATCTACCGACTTGTTCATCTTGTTCTTCAGGCAAATCAATGCAAAGATTTGGCAATTTTACACCTTTTTTATGATTTTCAAGCAATCGCAACTGAGAAAGGAATTGATTTGCAAAAGACATATCCATAACTTCTGATGGATGACCCTCGGCAGAAGCAAGATTGACGAGCCTACCTTGAGCAAGCAGATAAATTCTGCGCCCATTTTTCAATGTATATTCCTCGCAATTTGGTCTGATTTCACGTTTTGAAACTGTTAATTCCTCCAATTCAGGTACATTGATTTCGACATCGAAATGACCTGTATTGCATATAATTGCACCATCTTTCATTTTTTCAAAATGCCATTTGCGAATTACATCTTTCACACCTGTTGCCGTTACAAATATATCCCCGATTTCTGACGCTTCATCCATTGTCATTGCATTATGTCCCTCAAGCAATGCTTTCAAAGCAGCTGTTGGTTTTACTTCTGTGATAATAGTATCAGAACCCAAACCTTTTGCACGCATCGCTACACCTTTGCCACAATGTCCATAACCGGCAACAACAAATTTCTTTCCCGCAAGAAGGACAGAAGTTGCTCGCAAAATTCCGTCAATTGTAGATTGTCCCGTTCCATATACATTATCAAAATCCCATTTTGTTTCTACATCATTTACAGCATAAACAGGAAAAAGCAATTCCCCTGCCTCACCACGTTTTCTAAGGCGATGAACGCCCGTTGTTGTCTCTTCTGTTCCACCAATTAACGTTTTTGAGAAATCAGGATGATGTTGATGCAAGGTTGTTATCAGATCTGCGCCATCGTCAAGCACTAAATTTGGTTTGTTTTTGATAGTCTGTTCAATGCACCAATAATAATCATCGAAATTTGAATACCAAGCATAAACCGATGCACCTCTCTCAACCAAAGCCGCTGCAACAGCATCGTTTGTCGAAAGTGGATTGCATCCTGACCAAGATATTTTAGCACCAGCTGCCATAAGGGTCTCAATTAATACGGCAGTTTCTTTCGTGACGTGGAGACTACCCGCAATTGTATATCCTTCAAAGGGACGAGATTTGCTATATTCATCACGTAATTTCATAAGCACAGGCATATGCGCTTCAGCCCATTCAATTAACTTCCTGCCATCACTTGCGAGTGAAATATCTCTAATACAATATTCACCTTCTTTATTAAATAATTTTTCTTTTGTTTTTAATTCAGAATACATAATATTTATTAATTATAGAAAATTTTTCTTGAATAATTCAACTAAATCAGTTTTTTCCCATGGAAATTCCTCACGACCAAAATGTCCATAAACAGCGGTTTGGCGATAAATTGGTTTACGGAGGTCAAATCGATTTATAATTCCACGAGGGGATAAATCAATATTTTCGAGTATAAATTGAGCGAGTTCGCTGTCATTTATACCATTTGAATTTTTTGTTTTGATATAAATAGAAACAGGCTGGCTAATTCCAATAGCATAAGAAAGCTGAATTAAGCATTCTTCTGCGAGGCCTGCGGCAACAATATTTTTTGCTAAATGACGTGCAGCATAAGCTCCCGAGCGATCTACTTTTGTTGGATCTTTTCCTGAAAATGCGCCACCACCATGGGGTGCTCTTCCACCATAAGTATCTACTATTATTTTTCTTCCTGTTAAGCCTGTGTCACCGTGTGGGCCGCCTATTTCAAACCTACCTGTAGGATTCACATAAAATTTTGTATCCTTATCGAGCCATTCTTCAGGGATAACCTGTTTAATAACATTTTCTACAATATCGTCAAAAATTTTCTTTTGCGAAACCTCTGGACAATGCTGTGCGGCAATTACCACAGTGTCAACACGTTGAATTCTATCAAATTCATCATATTCAATAGTAACTTGCGATTTAGCATCAGGACGCAAATAAGGCATATCATTTGTTTCTTTACGAAGGTAGGTTAATCTTTTTAATAATTTGTGAGCATACATAATTGGAGCAGGCATAAATTCAGGGGTTTCGACGTTTGCATAACCAAACATCATACCTTGATCGCCTGCGCCACCTTTATCAACTCCCATTGCAATATCGGGAGATTGATGATTAATCGTGTTCAAAATAGCTACAGCTTCTGCATCAAATCTCAATCCTGGTTCTGTATATCCTATATCGCGAATAACATCCCGGACAAGTGATTGGAGATCTATATAAGTTTGAGTGGTAATCTCTCCACCAATTAAGACCATACCGGTTGTAGCATAAGTTTCGCAAGCGACTCGGCTATAGGGATCATCTGCTAGCATTGCATCCAATACAGCATCAGAAATTTGGTCACATATCTTATCGGGATGACCTTCTGATACAGATTCAGATGTAAATAAATAATTATTTCGACTTTTCATTTTAGTCCTTATTTTATATTATTTGTTCATTTTTCAAAATTTCTTGAATAGTCTATTGTACTTGATTCGCCGACATTCAATTTCTGAAATACTCCATTTACAAGTGCTTCGTTACCAATAATCGACTCATCAAGCATTGTATTTTCTACATCTGCACCATAGCTAATAATTGAATCACGCACAATACTATCTTTTACAATTGCGTTATCAGCAATTGATGCATAAGGCCCAATTACTGAATGTTCAATTGTCGCATTTTTTGAAACATAACTTGGCTGAATTACCACAGAACCTTCTATGGTCAAATCTTTTGCTATTTTTTCGAGTAAAAATCTGTTCGTTTCAAGCAATGTCTCAGGTTTTCCACAATCATACCACCCTTCAACGTTGAAAGTTGTAAATTTCTCACCTTGTTCAATCATTAATTGAAGTGCATCTGTCAGTTGGAATTCATTTTTTGTACGAACATTTTTCTTGATTATTTCCTCAAGTGCCCATACAAGCTTGGAGGAATCTTTTATAAAATAGATACCTACAATTGCAAGATTAGATTCGGGATCAGTTGGTTTTTCTATAAGTTTTTTGACTGTACCATCTTCATTCAAAAAAACTACTCCAAAACGCCGTGGATCATTAACAGGTTTTACTCCTAGTGAACTTTGTTGTAAAGCAATGACCTGTTTTAAATTAACATCGAAAATAGTATCCCCTAAAATTATAACCAATTCCTCATTATGGTAAGTTTCGCGAGCAGTCCAAATTGCGTGTCCTAGTCCAAGTGTTTCATCTTGATTAACAAATTCAAAATTCAAATCAGGATATTTCTTTCTTACAAAATCGATTATTCTATCACCCATCAGTCCTGTAATAATTGTAATATCCTTAATACCAATATGGGAAAGTTCATCCAAGATGTGCGCAAGTATTGGTTTGCCTGCTACATTGAGCAATACTTTTGGTGTAGTAAAGGTATGAGGTCTCATTCGTGACCCAATACCAGCAACAGGGATAACAGCTCGCATAGTAAATTATTATTAAAATATAAATTTACAAAATTAAGAAAAATAAATTGAAAATTACGGCTGATTTTTTAATATAACGCTTGTATCCCTTATTACACTAGCAGAACCGAAATATCCATAAGCACCTTTTACAGAAGATAGCAAAGGATTCAGATCACCCATCATTATTTGCACCATCCATCGTAAAAAGTTAAAATCGGGGGCATAAACCGATACTTCATGTAAGCCATACCATTTAAATACTGTCCATACAACAGGAACTTTAGACGAAGGTACAATCACCCAATAAGAAAAATCTCGATAATATGTTTCACGTAAATTCCAAGGTCGCGAGATTCTTCTGTTTTTCTCATCAGTCGGGGGGTCTAAATATTTCCCATAATTTAAAGTATCTAAACATCTTACACTTACAATATAATATAAAACGCTATTCAATAATTCCCATTGAATTGAAAATGGTGATGGCAAATTTACGGTATCTTTAGGATACTGAATGTAATAATCAGGTCTTGTAATCCAATCAAATCTATCAGGTGTTGTCGTTTCTCCTGTAACTATATTCCCATTATCTAATGTTACTTTTAATTTATATAATGTATTTACTTTAACTTTATAATTTGTATCAGGATAGTAATATCCGTTTGTGTCACTTGGTGAGATTGTTAAATCTAATATGTTATCCCCTTCTATTACTTGGACTTTTGCATTTCGAATAAGGGAATTATTATAATTAAATGAATCTCTCAAGGGTTGGCTGATAAGTACACGTATATCTTTTATCGGTTCATCTACAACAAGCAAAGCTTCTACAAAATATGAAGGTACATAATCAGTAGGAGCTTTATCCTCGCAAGATGTGAATGATACTATAATTATAATAAATAGAAATAAATAACAAATATTTTTCATAAATAATCAAAATTTTATTTCATAAGAAATTGAAGGAATTATAGGAAGCAATTTAATGTCTTCAACTTTTACAATATCTTCAGTCGCATTATAATATCGAGCTAATATATCTCGATGGTTATAAACATTATAAATATCGAGAGATAAAGTCGATGGCAAGCTAAAAGTTTTAAAATAATAACTTGCATTTATATTTAATTGATGACTTGGCGGTAATCGCAATGCATATAGATCAGAGTTGATTACTAAATTTCTACCATAATTTTGCCCAGGTAATTTCAATTGCACTCGTGAAGTAGCACCAGTATATGGTTGTCCTGATTGAAATAAGAAATTTGCTCCGACACTGAATTTATTACTTATAGAATAATTTAGCACAATTTTTAAATCATGAGTTCTATCAAACTTTGGATGAAATATTTTGCCATTATTTAGACTATCAAATTTGTAATTCACTACTCCATAAGCATATCCGAGCCAACCTGTGAATTTACCATACTTTTTTTGTGCAAATATTTCAAATCCATAAGTATTTCCATTTCCAACATAAAGTACATCACTAGCTTTTGTTCCTTGCAAGGTAGTCATATTCATTTGCGAAATATCTTTCAAAGTTTTATAATAAATATCAAAATTTACCGCAACACCTTGCAAGGGACTAGTTTCAAGAGATAAAATATAATGAATAGCTCGAGTTATGGGAATTGTCGTATCAGTTGGTATCCAAATATCAAAGAATGTGAAATTCGGGTCAGATATTGTTCGTATATTTTGATGATATATGCCGCAACCAAATTTTAATGCTAAATTTTCTTGGAATAAGTAACGAAATGATAATCGTGGGTCGATTGTCACTTTGTCAATAAAATTCCA
>DAOTPH010000092.1:0-7272 GCA_035451765.1 Bacteroidota bacterium
TTTTAGTAAAGATAAATCTCAAAATTTGTTTAGGTGGATAACTCTTGTAACTACTTTCTTTCAATTAGTTATAGCTGTTATCTTAATGTTTAATTTTAATATTCATCTTGTTGGCGTCAACGATGAAAGCTCAATGCAATTTGTCGAGAAAGCAACATGGATTTATTTAAGCAATATTCCACTTATTGGCAATGTTAAAATCGATTATTTCGTTGGAATTGATGGGTTGAGCGCCCCTATGGTTTTGCTAACAGCAATCATTACTTTTCTTGCAACTTTGTCATCCTGGAACATAAAGAAATCTGCAAAAGGATATTTTGCAATGTATTTGCTACTTGATACAGGTATGATGGGCGTGTTTGTTGCTTTAGATTTCTTCCTATTTTATGTGTTCTGGGAAGTAATGTTGCTACCTATGTACTTTTTGATTGGAGTATGGGGGGGTCCAAATAAAGAATATGCCGCTATTAAGTTCTTTCTATACACATTATTTGGCTCGCTCTTTATGTTGCTTGTAATGATTGCATTATTCTTCGCAGTCGGTTCATTCAATATGTTCGATATGATGAATTTTGCAAAATATAATCCAAATTCAATCCTTGCAGGAGTCTCGACAACCTGGCGGTATGTTGCCTTCATTGCATTGTTTGTAGCATTTGCTATCAAAGTGCCTGCTGTTCCGTTCCATACTTGGCTTCCTGACGCTCACGTTGAAGCACCGACACCAATAAGTGTCATTCTTGCAGGTGTCCTATTAAAAATGGGGACTTATGGAATGATGCGTATTGCCTGGCCTATGTTCCCCGATGCTGTTTATCATTATCAAACAGCAATTGCAATCATTGGCTTGGTAAGTATTGTTTATGGTGCATTATGTGCATTGGGACAATTCCGAGTTGGAAAGCGAGATTTCAAAAAACTTATTGCTTATTCATCAGTTTCTCATATGGGGTATGTTGTGATGGGTATTGCTTCTATGACACCTCAAGGTATGGTCGGTGCTATATTCCAAATGTTCAATCATGGCACAATCACTGCTATGCTATTTATGATTGTTGGAGTTATTTACGATAGATCACATACTCGTGGATTGGATGACTTTGGTGGTTTAGCAACAAAAATGCCCGTCTATACAGGTATAATGATGGTTGCCTTCTTTGCAGCCCTTGGCTTGCCAACCCTTAGCGGTTTTGTTTCGGAAGTTCTTGTGTTCCTTGGCACATTCCAAACTTATCCCGTCATTGCAATTATTGCTGCAACAGGTATTATTCTTGGAGCTTCTTATATGCTTTGGGCTTTGCAGAAAGTGTTCTTTGGAAAATTGCCTGAAAGATGGCAGGGACCTTGGGATCCTACTCGCAAGAAGTACAAAACTGATGATTTGAACTTTGTGGAAATTTGCTCCCTTGCTCCACTTGCTGCCATTATAATTTTCTTTGGCTTAAATCCAAACCCAATGATTAACATTATGGCTGCATCCGCTAATCATTTGATTGAAGTTGTTAAAATTGCTTATCCAATGGCAGGGATGTAATGTTTGTTAATATCAAATATGAATATTATGAATAATATACAGGTATATATAGACAATTTCGCTAATAGCATAGGATATTTTAAACCCGAACTTGCTATCCTTGCAACATTTATTGTGGCAATTTTGCTTGATTTGATTTTTAAAAATATCAGGAATATTGCCGCTTACACAGCACTTGTTGGCTTTGTTATTACAGCTATATTCTTAGCTCAATTATCAGGCGTTCAAGCTATAATATTCAATGGCTTAATGGTTGTCGATCCATTTTCGACATTCTTCAAATTCATTGTTTTGATTGCAACATTCCTTACAGTAATTATGTCATTCTCATATAAAGAACTATATGATGACCATAGAAAAGTCGGCGAGTATTTCTCCATTATTGCGGGAATGACTTTCGGTATGTTTTTGCTATGCTCGGCTACAAATTTGATTTCTATTTATCTTGCTATTGAAACTATGAGCTTGAGTTCCTATATACTTGCGGGATATACTAAAGAAATAAAGCAAGCAAGCGAAGCATCTCTGAAATATGTTATTTACGGTGCCTTTTCATCGGGAGTAATGATTTATGGAATGTCAATATTATTTGGTGCAACTGGTTCGCTTGATGTGAATACAATAAATCAACAATTACTGTCGGGAAATGTTAATCTTGTCCCTGTTATTGTCTCAGGCTTGATGATACTTGTTGGATTGGGATATAAAATTTCTGCTGTACCATTCCATTATTGGACTCCTGATGTTTATGAAGGCTCGCCAATCACGATTACTGGATTTCTTTCCGTTGCCTCAAAAGCAGCTGGATTTGCTATTTTCATTAGATTTTTTAAAGATGCATATTTATTTACAGCAGTTGATGGTGGTAATATCTGGCAATCGCTTCCCGATTTCAATTGGAAAATTGTCGTGGCAATTCTTTCTGTTGCATCAATGGTTATAGGAAATTTCGTAGCAATCTGGCAAGATAATATCAAACGTATGCTTGCTTATTCATCTATTGCTCACGCAGGTTATTTGCTAATGGGTGTGACCGTTATGACTAACGCAGGCATTACTGCTGTTATGATATATTTTGTTATGTATTTGATTATGAATCTTGGCGCCTTCTATGTTGCACAGCTTATTGAAAATGAAATTCATAGCAATGATATAAATGATTATAATGGGCTTGGCTCGCGCGCTCCAGGTTTGGCAGTGCTTATGGCAATATTCTTAGTTTCATTAACAGGTATCCCACCCACAGCTGGATTTATTGGTAAGTTCTATATTTTTAGCGCTGTAATAAATGCAGGAATGGTATGGCTTGCTGTTGTTGGTATTTTGAACTCCGTAGTGTCCTTGTTCTACTATGCTAAGGTTATGAGGAATATGTTCATTAGAAGCAATGAAAATACTACCTCTAAATTGCATTTTCATCCCGCAACGCAGGTTCTTGCTTATACTCTTGGCGCCTTGACTATACTATTTGGATTATACTTTACACCGGTTTTAGCATGGGCAGAAAATTCTGTAAGAATGTTCTTTTAATAAGATATAATTAATAATAATATAAATTAAAAAATCCAGATACTTCTATTTAGTATCTGGATTTTTTTTGACTATAATAGTATTTGCTGCGTTTTTGCGCAACGGCATTTAACTTCTTTTACCAAGCATATCCAAGAGTTAAACCAAGCCAGGTACCACGATAGCTAAGACCAGTAATAGTTGTAATGGGGAATGAGATATGAATATTAGGTTCGATTTCAAAACCACCACCAACTACCCATTTATATGTAGCTTCTGCACCTATTGCAAAACCCGTACCTCCCGAATAACTATAGCTACCATTATATGACCAGTACGTGACATTTATAAAAGGACCAAACGAAAATCCTTCTAATGCTCTTACGCTTTGTTGCAATAGATAAAAACGATATGAGGCACCAATACCACCTGCACTCCAATCACTATAGCTTGCGAATTGGCCAAGTATTGTAAAAGAATTCTTTGGGGCAACTTGTTGTTCGTATGTTACATTCAATAAACCGAATGCCAGAGATAAAGGGTCACCACCAATTGCTTGATGATAAAACTTCGCGCTTGATATGTTTGGTGTTAAAAGAAATGTTACGAGAACCAATGAAAGAAATAATTTTTTTAGCATAATAAGTCCTCTTTTTGTTTAACTTAAATACAAAATTATATATTATTATTCATATTAACAACAATAATTTTTATTTAAAATAAATTATTTTTTCAACTTTTATCAAATCTGTACTTGTTATTTTTATAAAATATATACCTTCCATCAAATCGCTTATATCAATATAAATATCATATTCACCATATTTCAAAGAGTTATATATTTTCTCTTTAATTAGCATCCCATTAATATTATAGATTTCGAATGCCAGATCAGTATTAATTGCCAAATGAATTTTTGTTTGGATTGTTTGATTAGGCAATAATATTATTTCTGCTTGGCTTTGCGAACCAACTATTATGCGTCTGCTTTCTATTAAGCAATCACCTGTAATATTAATTGTGCTTGAATCATTCGCGACTTCAATATGCTGCTGAGATTGAATTATTGCGTCTTTTACTTTAAAACTACCCTGCAATGTATCGCCTTGCAAAATTTGCGCTGTGATAGTGAAATTTATCCAATTCTCGCCCGATGGATTTGGATGAGGTATTGAATCGATTGAAACGGTAAATAAATTCGGATTGACTTCGCCCACTTTAAATATAGCGTTGCTTTCTAATTCATTATTTAAACTTGTTATACTTTTGCAAAATAGAATTTTGCCATTATATTCGAAATCAATTTTGATACTGTTAATATCTATATCATTAAGTGAAAATTGATAAGGTATAAAATGCACGGGGATATTTACCCAATCGCCCGGTTTTCCTTCTATTTTATCAGGCAAATCAATTTGTATCAAGTGGGTATAATCATTTTCAATACTATGAGCAATTAATTTATATGGAATAAATAAATTACAAGGCTGAATATTTATATTAAACGTGAGTGTATCATATTCCTTAGGATTTGGATTAAAGTAAGTAAAAGCAATTTCTTTCTCTTCATTTCCTTTAAGAATAATCGGCAATTGTATATTATTATCAATAGAAAATTTGTTTGAACTTATTGGAATATTGATAGATAACGTTAGATTTGTCATATTTTTGATTGTAATTGACCGCGTTGCAATTGTTCCTTTCATTATATCGCCAAAATCCAAAATATTCTCAGGACTAATTGCAATTTCTGGTTGAATGCCATTTGCAATTAAATCAAGTTCAACTACCATATCGCACGGTGAAAAAGTCAATTTTAATTTGCCTATATTCAGACCAATCTTATTGCCAATGTATTTTAATTTTAATGTTGTATCGCCAAAATATGTATCTCCAATTTTAGCATTTATCGAAAAATCGCTAGATATGTCAATATCTTTTATCCTTACTTCACCACCCGTGATCTGCAAAATTAAATCTCGAATATTGCTTGAATCATCACATATTGCAACATCCCCAAAATCGAACTTTATGCTTTTTGCATTAATAGTTATATTTGATTTATTTGCAGTAATTTTAATTGCTTTTTCAAGATTGCAAGGTTGAGCAATGATTTTATCATCAAAATTAACGCTAGTACCAGAAATTAATTGGAATATGACAGGTTTGCTCTCGTGAGGTGCAAGAATCACTGGCATATCTTCAATAAATAGCTGAGAATTTGAAGGCTGGGTTTCAATTCTTATCTCAAGATTTGTTGGATTATTTATTGTACTTGTAAAATAAGCTGTATCGCTGCAAGTTGGAATAGCAAAAATCAAATTATTATCAAAGATCAAATCTGGCTTGACAATTTCTCCTTTATAATAAACAATTACTGTATCTGTTTTCGGATTTGATTCAATGCTTTCAAAAATGATTTTTATTTCGCCATTAAACGTTTTAGGAGATGCATCTAATATTTGCAAATCAATATTGTAATTTGAATTTGAATCAATTATAAAGGGAAGATTTGCACCGATTTTAATATTTGACATTGGAAATTCTATTGACGTGACCTTTGCTTGCAGATTTCCAATGGATCTTAAAGTTAACGTTTGGATTTTATTTTTTTCGAATTCACAAGTTGCGAATATGCCAAAATCCAATGTATCAGGGATTGGGATTATCATTAATGTTTGGGGCCCAGGATTAATCATTGTAGCTGAAATATCGAAACTGCGACTACATACTGTCGATATTAATATCTTTTCTACACGATAGAAATATGCTTCCAATGTTGTTGAAAATTGGAACTCAATTTTAATGCTGGAATCTTTTTTTATTAAAATTGGAAATGTAATATTTATTATATCAATTCCTGAGGGCAAGGTAAAGTTGCTATTATTTAAGTATAATTCTGCATTTGACTTATTTGTGATTAGTAATGTATCGCGTGGCTTAGAACCTACAATAAAATTAAGTTCTGTCTTATCAAAAACTAAGTTTACATTATAATATAATATAGTAATCTTTGGTGTAGAATCTGTACAAATTCCATTTAAAACAACGCCATAATATGTACCTCTTTGGTCAGCTATCGTTTCATATTTGTTTATTTCTTCAGTTTTCAATCTATTATCAAAGTACCATTCAATTGAATCACCGCCCTGTATTATTAAATGTGGATATAGTCTTCCATCTTCTCTGCAAACATATATAATTGTATCCTTCAATACAGGAAATAGACTGTCATTTCTCTTAATAAATAATTCAGCATTTGGCTTTGGTAGAATTTGTATTTTAATAATATCCGATGCGGTTTCGCATTGTGTATTAATATTTTTTGCTATTATTTGATATAACCCGCTTTGATGGACAATTAAATGCGAGCCCGTTTCTCCTTGAATTGGTGCTCCATTGTAATACCATTGGAATGTTAAGTCTGCTGTATAATTTCCAATTAAATCTATATAAACATCTTCTGTTTCGCAAAAGTCATTTCTATCCTCTTTGGATTTAATTACGGGTTTTGGAGGCTTAGGTCTATCGATTGAATCAGTTTGTGCAAATTGTGATGTATTATAAATCCTTCCACGCTCATTTTCAGGTACAATATCCATATTCTGGTCATCTTTGCCAAATCTAAAAGCATATATGCGATAAACATAACTTTGCCCACATTCTGCATTTTTGAAATCTGTATCAATAAATTGATTTTGATTGAGATAATATATAACTCCAACAACTTTTGCAGTGCCAATCATATCGCCAGTATGATATATCTTACCATCAATTGGCATAGGTGCTATTGCTAGATCTTTTGTGGGTATTCTTAGTATTAAATATCCCTCGACTGCATCCATTGTATAATTTGCAGGTGTCCATTCAATTTGTGCATCGCTTCCCACAACTTTAACTGATACACCTGTCTTGTAAGAACTCCATTTAGGTTGCCTCAGGCTTTGCCAGAATAATTGATTTTCATTTGGATATAAAGTATTTGTATTTGGCAAGCCTTTTGAAACATTTTGCGATTCTTCTGTATATTGGTTGTTTTCGTCCCAACCTTTATTATATTCATCAATATTCCTACCCGGTAGTACTCGAATCCCGTAAGTATCGCCGCTAATTGCCCCATTATGAAATATTCTATGATTTGTAATTGACGACATTGCAGTTGTTTCCCCTGCATTGCTATGCCCAAGGCTATGGATATTATTATCGGAAGCATCAAGCAATTGAATTAT
>DAOTPH010000093.1:0-7254 GCA_035451765.1 Bacteroidota bacterium
ATTCATGAATTGCCCCTACAATATGTAGAGACGCAAAATTTTGCGTCTCTACTTTGCCACATATTTTTCCATTCTTTTTCAAAAAAAAGTGTAACTATTTCGATTTTCGATTGTCTTATAGTTACATAAATATGCAAAATTTGAATTTTAATAACTTTAAATTAAATAGAAAATTTAGAATTTGAAAAATTTATGAACTTACGACTTAAATCGCTGGGTCAACCAAATACTCAGTAAAGACTCCGTACCTGCACTCTTTACATTATTTGAAGAATATGTAATGTGTACCTTCACCATCCTTATTGATTCCTTCACAAGGGAGAAACCATTGATAAATTTTCAATTATACTTTTTCATTTCCGTCTATAAAATAATGGAGAATTATAGAAAATATTTAAATCCACAAGTTGTAGCAAAGCTTAGCAATATTGAACTGATTGCAAAATTGGTTGTCGAGGGATTTATAACAGGTTTGCATCGTTCTCCATTTCATGGGTTTAGTGTGGAATTTGCAGAGCATCGGCAATATCGTCCAGGCGATGAAATCAAATATTTAGATTGGCGGGTGCTTGCTCGCACCGAAAAATATTTCGTTAAGCAATTTGAAGAAGAAACTAATACGCGTGTGATGATAATACTCGATTCGAGTGCATCGATGAATTTTGCAAGTGGGGAAAATATTACAAAATTTGAATATGGCGCATATTTAGCAGCCTCATTAGCCCTTCTAATGATACAGCAACGAGATGCCGCTGGATTAGCTCTTTATGATACAGAGATTCGCAAATTCTTGCGACCTAATTCACGCCCATCTTATATTCGCGAAATTTTGAAAACCCTCGAACTTGCAAAACCACAGAATCAAACAGGCACGGCAAATTCCTTGAACTTAATAGCCGAAATGATAAAAAAACGCAGCCTTGTGGTTGTTATTAGCGATTTCTTTGATGATCCTGATTTGGTTATAAAAGCATTAAGCCATTTCAGGCATAATCAAAACGAAGTGATTGTCTTTCAAGTACTTGACGAACGTGAAGTTGATTTTAAATTTGGGCGAAGTGCTAATTTTATAGATATGGAAACAAACGAAAAGATTTTAACACATCCTTTCCAAATTCAAAAGGCATATCAAGAATCTATGAATACTTTCTTAACGAGATTAAAGACAGAATGTCATTTTCATAATATTGATTATAATTTGATAACTACAAATTTAACATTTGATAAAGCCTTAGTTTCCTACTTAAATAAAAGAAGAAAAGTTTAGCCAACTCTAAATCATTAACTACTCATAAAAGGAAAAATTTTTGTAATTTTCTATTTTGTATTAATACAATTCCTAATTATGTTTTACATTTAATCAATTTATAATGTTTAAATATTTAAATCACTATGTAATAAGCAAATACGTTATGGCTTTTTCGGGTGCATATCTTTTGCTATTTATTACAGTGCATCTAATAGGGAATCTGCAATTATTTGTAAGCCGCGAGAGTTTCAATGCCTATGCTCATTTCTTACAAAGCTTAGGTGGAGTATTATGGGCTGAAAGAATAATTTTAATCATTGCTGCTATACTGCATATAATCACTGCAATTTATTTAAAATTGCATAATTACAGTTTAAAAGGTGAAAAATACACAATGCATAAGTATTTAAAAGCAGGTTTAAGCTCCCGCACAATGATTTGGACAGGATTGATGATATTTGCTTTTGTAATATTTCACCTTCTACACTTTACAATGGGTGTAATTGATAGCAAAAATTATAATTATCAAGAGATTTATCAAACAAATGCTTATGTTGCATCGGTTATCCCTGACCTTGAGCAAAATTATAATCAATCAGTTTCAGAATTGAATCTAGGTCCCGTTGTTTCAGAACGCCATGATGCATATAAAATGGTTGTAATGAGCTTCCGCAATCCCTGGATTTCGTTATTTTACATAATTGCTGTTTTCTTACTTGGCGTCCATCTCACTCATTCACTACAAAGTGCATGCCAAACATTAGGTCTAAATGGTCCGCGTTTCACAAAATTTATCCGCCCATTTAGTATAGTTTATGGTTGGTTTATTGGTGGTGGTTTTTTAATTATTCCACTTTCTGTTTTATTAGGTATTATTGGAGGTAATATATGAGTCTCGATTCAAAAGTTCCTTCTGGACCATTAGAACTAAAATGGCAGAAGCATAAAGATAATATCAAACCCATAAGTCCCGCTAATAAAAGGAAATATAAAATACTTGTTGTTGGCACAGGCCTTGCGGGTGGTAGTGCTGCTGCAACTTTAGGAGAATTAGGCTTTGATGTTGAAGTATTCACTTATCACGATTCTGCACGGCGAGCTCATTCCGTTGCTGCTCAAGGAGGTATTAACGCAGCTAAAAACTATCAAAATGATGGGGATAGTGTTTGGCGCCTATTTATAGACACAATCAAAGGAGGAGATTATCGCGCTCGAGAAGCTAATACATATCGGTTAGCTGAATTGAGCGGAAATATTATTGACCAAGCCACTGCTCAGGGTGTGCCATTTGCACGAGAATATGGTGGATATCTTGATAATCGTTCATTTGGAGGTGCATTAGTGTCTCGTACATTTTATGCTCGTGGTCAAACAGGTCAGCAATTGCTACTTGGCGTTTATTCGGGATTAAGTAGGCAGGTTGGTGCAGGTCATGTTAAATTGCATTCTCGTCAGGAAATGCTTGATCTTATTGTGATTGATGGGATTGCACGAGGGATTGTTGTTCGCGATTTAGCTAATGGTAAAATCGAATCATTTATCGGTGATGCTGTGATTCTTGCAACGGGTGGTTATGCGAATGTATTCTTTCTTTCAACACTTGCTTTACATTGTAATGCAACAGCTATTTGGCGAGCATATAAAAAAGGAGCGTATTTCGCTAATCCTTGCTTTACTCAAATTCACCCGACTTGCATTCCCCAGCATGGGGAGTATCAATCAAAACTAACATTAATGAGCGAGTCCTTACGTAACGATGGCCGTGTTTGGGTTCCCAAAAATCCAGGTGAAACCAGACCTCCTGACCAAATTCCCGAAGAAGACCGTGATTATTTTCTAGAAAGATTGTATCCATCTTATGGAAATCTTTCACCGAGAGATATTGCATCTCGTGCCGCAAAACGTATGTGCGATGAAGGACGGGGTGTTGGCAAATCACGACAAGCTGTATATCTTGATTTTTCAGATGCTCTCAATAGACTTGGAAGAAAAGTTATTGATGACCGATATGGTAATCTTTTTGAAATGTATGAAAGAATTGTTGATGAAAATCCTTATAAAGTTCCGATGATGATTTATCCTGCTCCCCATTATACAATGGGTGGATTATGGGTAGATTATAATTTGATGAATAATATTCCGGGATTGTTTGTTCTGGGCGAAGCAAATTTCAGTGACCATGGTGCAAATCGTTTAGGTGCAAGTGCTTTAATGCAAGGCTTATCAGATGGCTATTTTATAATACCTTACACAATTAATGCTTATCTTTCCAATGGCAAGCCTCCTGCAGTTCCTTTAGATCATCCTGAAATTAAAAAAGCAGAAAGTGATGTAAAAGAACGTATAAATAAATTAATTTCAATAAATGGTAAAGAAACACCTACATCACTACACAGAAAACTTGGAAAAGTAATGTGGAATTATGTAGGTATGGGAAGAAATGAACAAGGTTTGAAATTCGCTATTAATCAAATTCAAGAAATTCGTGATGAATTTTGGCACAATCTGAAAATAGTTGGAAATGATTCGTATGTTAATCCCGTAATTGAAAAAGCTTTACGTGTTGCTGATTTTATGGAACTCGCTGAACTCATTGCACTCGATGCACTCGAAAGGGATGAATCTTGTGGCGCACATTTTCGTGAAGAACATCAGACACCCGAAGGGGAAGCATTACGAGATGATGAACATTTTGCTCACGTTGCTGCGTGGGAATATAATGGCGATAATAAACCAATTAGACATAAAGAAGAATTAAATTATGAATTTGTACAACTTGCTACAAGGAGCTATAAATAATGAAATTTAAATTGCATATTTGGAGACAAAAAGATAGATCAACTCCAGGTCATCTTGTAGATTATGACCTTGACGGTGTCGAACCTGATATGTCATTTTTAGAAATGCTTGATATATTAAATGAAGATTTAATATTAAAAGGGGAAGAACCTGTAGTATTTGAATACGATTGCAGAGAGGGCATTTGCGGATGCTGTTCATTAACAATTAATGGCATTCCTCACGGTCATCAAAAAGGCACGACAGTATGCGAGCTTTATATGCGAAAATTTCGAGATGGACAAGATATTACAATTGAACCTTTTAGAGCAGGACCTTTCCCTGTGATTAGAGATTTAATGGTAGATCGGTCAGCATTAGATAGAATTATGCAAGCGGGAGGATTTATTTCTGTTGGCGCCGGAAGGGCACAAGATGCAAATACTCTTCTTATTTCTAAAAAGATTGCAGATTTATCAATGGATGCAGCACAATGTATTGGATGCGGAGCTTGCATTGCTGCTTGCCCAAATAATTCAGCTATGTTATTTGTAGCTGCTAAAACGAGTCAATATAATTATTTGCCACAAGGGCAACCTGAGAAATTTGCCCGAGTTCGTTCTATGATTGCACAGATGGAAAAAGAGGGTTTCGGCTATTGTTCAAATCATTATGAATGCGAAGCAGTTTGTCCAAAGCAAATATCGGTGCGATTTATAGCAAAATTTAATCGTGATTATCTTGCTGCTGCTCTAAAAGAAGGTGCATAATTATATGAAAAAAAAATAATTACAGCAGAGGGCTTTTACCCTCTGCATATTGAACAAGGAGTGGTGTCCACCCATTGTCATTGACATCCCCCTACCCCCTTTGATAAGGGGGAATTTGCAACATATTCACCCCGGCTTCTGTAGAGACGCCATATATGGTGTCTCTACATTTTTTGCCTGCAACATCCTGTAAGGGCAATTCATAAATTGCACCTATGTGTGTTCTGTTGCAATTAAACTGTAGGAGCATATTATATACATTCCTCTGCAAAAGCAAGGATGCTTTTGCCACCAAAACTTTACACTTCACACTTCTAATACCTTACCAATAATATTTTTTCCAACATTACCTTATTAATATTTTCATCCTTGACGTCAGAGCAATCGATAATTTTTATTTCATATCTTATATTCTTATAACTTAGAATTTCTGCTAAGCGATTTGCTTGATTCACCATATCCCAATTTCCCTCTTGTGCACCGAGAGTAATATGGCGTTGAGATTGCAAAAACGATAACCAATAATCATCAGTTAAATTTGGTAAATAGTGCAAAGGTGAATTAAAATAGCAATTCTCATCATAATATGTTCCCGAAAGCCATTGTATATCATAAAATCCATTTACCCCAATAGTACCCGTGAACATATCAGGTCTCCTTAAATATGTATTAACGGCATGGAAAGCACCAATTCCGACACCAACTGTAATAATTGGCACAGGAGAACCATTATCGCTATATATAAAATTAACTAGTTCATTTGTCAAATATGTGTTGAATAAATAATGCTGGTCGCTACGTTCCTTTGGCGGAATTGATTGATTGAGCCAGCTATCTAAATTATTCGTCTCAATAGAAAATATCTTGATTTTCCCTTTAGTTATTAATGGTTCGAGAGAGTCAATCAATTTAATTTTTTCATATTCATAAGGATCGTCATCTGTAATTGGAAAAAAGAGAAAATTCATTCCGGAATGTCCATAAACAATGACTTTCATATCTTTGCTGAGAATCTTACTTGGAATTATATATTCTTCTTTTCTCATCCTCCCTCCTAATAATCAGTTAAATTTAATAATGCAATTTAATATTTTATTATGAAATAATTATGTATTATTTTAATAAAGAAATTTATTAATATGTTTTTGTCATATCCTCAGGAATACAAATTATAATATCTGCTGTATTTTTTGCATCATTAGGTAATTTTTTTATATTATCTGTTTCAATTACACTAATTGTCAATATTTTAATATCAGGTTTATATAATTTTAAATACCAGTATATTCCTTCAAAATTATCTGAGTGATAAGATCCATTAAAATGGAGAAAATGCCCCGCTTTTCTCATATTCATAACAATAGAATGCGCCATAGTTGCATCTTTAAGTGCTTGAGCCTCAGCAAGATATTTCATATTGCCCGAATGCGGTGCCATCTGCCCCATATTTTTATATCCGGGTAAAGTTGAATCATATTTAATTGGTAAAGGCGCAAAATACTGTCGAGCTTCGATACTTAATTGAGATAATGCTTCCAATCCATTTCGTGATGTGTATGCTGCATAACGTCTTGGAACATTTGTGGCTACAAAACGCAAGCCTTTGCTCTTTGCAAATTCGATAATGGGTTTATAATCCGTTTGATAATTTTTCCAAACCTTTGCTTCATCTTCAAAATTTTTTGAGGGATATGAACCTGCAAAATATTCATCTACAAGAATTTGTGTATCGGTCTCGAACATTTCAGCTCCAAGTACAAGATTTGTATCATATTGAGCAAGTTCTTTTACAAGCTGCAGCTCTAGCCAGTGAGCCATTGAATTATTATGTACTTCACCAAATAATATTACATCACTTTTCATTGCTTCATCAATAATATCTTCAAAATCGGTTTTGGAGCCATCTTTTTCAAATACTTTGTATGGTATAGGATCAGCAATCAAAGAAGTTACAGTGATTAAATTTACTAATAAATAAAGGACGAATTTTGACATAAAATTATAAATAAAATGCAAAAATACAAATTTAATATAGATTAAAGAATAATATATTTTGTTGTGTTGTTGCGTATATGTTAGTTAAGCGTATTTGCTCAATATTCAATGTGGCTGCACCATCTTGGTGCAGAATTCCTCCTTAATTAAAAGGGTGCACGTGTCTATGTAGGGGTTCAAAATTTTGAACCACTACATATTTTATAATTATTTTAAAAAATAAAAAAATATCTAAAAAAAATAAAAAAAAGCTTGACATTTAATATTTTCTTTGTACATTGCAATTTTAAAATATGCAAAATAAAAATAGATAAAAAATGTAGAAAATAGATTATTTTCCCATAATCATTAAAATGGAGGACACTATGGGTAGCGTTAATTTTCCTACTTTTTTTACTAAAAGAGTAAATCGAGCAATCGAGCAATCGAGCAATCGAGCAATCGAGCAATCGAGCAATCGAG
>DAOTPH010000094.1:0-7187 GCA_035451765.1 Bacteroidota bacterium
AATGTTTGCAATTCTTTCTAATCATATAAACGTATTTGAAATAACTTTATTGTAAATGTATAACTTTTTTATTTTATAGTAGTTATATACCCCCCCTGCAATATATTGCTTATAACTACTTTTATATATATAAGTTTGCTTACAGTGTAAGTGATTGATTTATAAAGCATTTGGAATTTACAATATTTTTTAATCTTATTCGTCATATATATAAGGTTGTCAAAAATGTTTTGCTATTTGAAATAAATTGTGTAATTTTGTGAAATTGTTTTGCTGTATTTTTGAAAATCTTAATTAAGTTCTTTAAAATCAATTAATTAGAAATATACAATAAAAAATAAACTAATTCGTTTATATTAATGTTTTAAAAAAAGAAGGTTTTGAAATGATTATTTTGTATTCGGCAGAGTTATTAGATAGCGTAAAGAAGTGTGATGCTTTTTTGAAGCTATTGGGAGTAACAAATCAAGACAATATAAGATTGAAGTGGGTTGCCAATAATCAAGGTGACTCATATATGTATCTTATATTAAATGACGTAGGGTTAATTAGTGAAAACGAGAGGTATGATTTAGAGGTTCCAATACTAATTCGGGAGTGTGATGTAGATGCGAATGTAGATGTCTACGTAGATTACCAATATTTCAAAGCATTGATACAATCACAATTCATCTCTGCGAAAAAAGGTATCGATATAGTAATTTTGGAATACTACCCAGAACTAGGAAGTATAGTATTGCAGAATCAAATAGGTGGAATATTTGAAATCAAAGTTAATGAAGAAACTATCGAGCCATCGCACGACTTTTTAGATTATAATGCGTATATAAAATCTACAGAGCCAAATTTTTCTTTGAATAGTCATCAGGTGCTCGATATATTTAATTTACTATATGCTCACAAAGAAAATAAAGAAACTTATCGTCCTGCAATGTGCAACTACTATATTAAAGTTGTTGATAAGCAAGCAGTCGAAGCTGTTACTACTGATGGTTATTCACTTGGTATATTGAAATTAAATGGTGCTCATTACCCATTGACACCACCATTCGACCCTGAAGGCTATATATTACCGCCTGTGTTTATTGATTTAGCGCAAAAACTCAAAACAGGTATGAGTGTGTTTGCACATCGGGAGCCAGGTGAAAATAGTAAATATTACGATTCGGTTATCGCAGTGAATAATTCATATATCTTATCTACGCAAACTCGTGTTCTGCGAGAATTTCCAACCTACGATGCTATTGTCCCACCTCCAGAAACCAAACCTTACCATTGGACTATTGCATTAGAAGCGTTAGGTAATATACTCCAAGTAATCAAAGCATTTAAAAATAAAGAGCGTGCTAATTATAGTAGACAATTAAAATTAACGTTTAACGAGTCTACAGAGTTAGAAATAACTGCTTTATCTGATGGCTGGATACGCCCGCAAGGTGATGATGAAGCTGAACTCAAATGGAACTTTAAACAAGGTATGGAATTTAATTGCCCGGGTTTCACAATAGGAATATTATTGACACAGTTAGAAACTTTATATAATGAATTTAGCAAAATTGATAAGACAGGAATTATACAAATTTACTTTGACGAGTCAAATCAGAAATCAATTATTGCAGCACTAGATGGATATGAGAACTACCTGGAGGCTGATTTTATGGACTTATTTATGCCAGTACGCTTGTGAAAGATACAGATATAAATATAATGCGAACAGTAGAGGAAGTAGTATCACGCTACTTCCCCACTGTGCAATTATCGTCACCATCAAGACGAGCTAATTACGTCCAGGCACGACAGTATTTTGCTTGGATATGCACAAAATTAAATGTGCCAGAAACATATATAGCAGAGTATCTTAATAGAAATCACGCTTCAATTTATCGAATGAATATGAATACTCAAAATTATATATGTTTATACACTACATTTAGAAAAAACATAATCAATATATATAAGGATTATATCAAAATGACGCAAAAATACGTATATAGGAAGGTTTTTATTACGTTCCCCGACTTATACCATACCTTAGAGAATATAAAGGCACCACGCCCCCAGGAACAACTTATTATCTATATTGACAATATATATAAGATTAAAGATTTAGAATTATTATTAAAAAGCAATGAAACAATTAAATTGATATTAAAATCTACGTACAGGAAACCTGCTACTATCGCAACGTTAAAGGAATATAAACTCTTAACTATTGATTTGCGAGCTAAACATTTTGATAATCATTTAATTGATAATACATATCAAGATATAATAAGCGAGGCAATAGATATGTTAATGTTCGTATTGCCCATTCTTTATAAGTATCAAACTGTTTTAATGTTAAATGAACAAGAATATAAACTAATTTAAAAAATAAAAAGGAATAAAAAATGGATAATACCGCAGAAATAAAAAAACCAACAATTAATGTTAAATTAGAACAAAAACAACGTTATTATTCAACGTTCGATAATATGGCGGAAGCTTTCGATACCTTAGCCCAATTATTCTTTCAAACTCCTCACAATAATATGATTTGCCTCGAGAATGAATCTTGGGACGATGAAATAGATATTGAATTTGATCCGCCCACAGGAATAATGAAGATTATGTTAGATAATGCTACTACGAGATATTGCAAAACTATGTGGGATGTCTATGATGCTTTTATGTATTTTGCACAATTTTATTCTAAAGAAGGATATGAATCTGAAGCAGCCACAGAATTAGAGAGTGCTTGCGCTGATGTTGTTACAGCATTAGATTATGACCATACTCATCTCGGGGGTTATGAAGTTGCTGATAGTATATATATATTAGAACCTAAAATGCGGGCGCTAGTTAAGGACTTACATTTTAAATTTTTAAAACGTAGAAAAAAGCAAACAACTTTTATTAAAGATATATTTGCTAAATTTATACCGTATAGAATAACACTTATTAGCGATATATCTTTGGGCTGGACTATTACAAATAAATATCATTTATATCTCGATTATAATATCACACCTACGTATAGTCATTATTGCGTTACATTACAATCTATGATAGATACCCAATATAATAGAACTGTAAATGTATCAAGTGCAAACGAAGCATTATTCTATCTAATAAAATTTGGATTGTTCGCTTCCATAGATAACCCAATGTATGAAAGCACTACGTTGCCCGATTTTGTAAGTCAAGTTAATAAATTCTATAATGAAATTAACGAATGGCTAGAACCTGAAATGCCCGATAGCAATATATTCGGGTATGCGTACGAAATAATTAAATATGCTCCTGTGTATCCATTAATGGACTTCTACACTCAATATATTAAGCATATAGATAAACATCATATAGAGTGGAGCTTAGATAATGGCTCTACATTCACATCTGTCCATTACTATGAGGAAAATATAAAGAATAAATATAGAGTAGAATTTCGCCAACATAATGTAGGGCAGGGATGGAAGCTTATTAAAGATGTATCTTCATTAGATGAAGCGGCATTTTATGTTTTAAAAACTATGGCAAAATATAATAAAAATAATCAAATTAAAAATAATAAAGGAGTTTATACAAATGAATGAAAAACCAGATGACGTATTAATGGATGCAGAAAGAATATTCCAAACTGCAAAATATTTTATTGAACTGCAACAAGATGTCATTACACTTGTAGAAGATATAACAAAAGAAGTTGGCAGTGAAATATTACTGCAAAAATTACAATCTTTATATCACAAATATACGGATACTACTCCAGATAAGTTGAGTTTAATAAGTATGGGCTTGTATGCTTATGGTATCACTTTAGTTTGTATGATGCAAGATGCCGTCGACCGAATATTTGCAGAATCACGAGCGGAGAATTTTAATGATGAAATGGCACAATTAGAACAAGAACAACTTCCATATATAAAAGAGGCTGCAGAATGGCTCGATCGCAATCGTCAAAATTAATACAACAATTAAAACAAACAATCAAAGCAATTCAAAATATCGATCAGCAAATGCAATTTGTCGATATTGAATTGAAAAAGAATGAGTCTGATCTGGGCAATAGGATGATTGATATACAGAAATATATCAATATATCAGAATCTGAATACCCAGATCTTACCGACAATGATCTGAGTGTTATTGTCCAGAGTTTAGCTGCAAAGTATCCACCAAAAAGAAAAGCGAAGAATGAATTGACGCCTCGCAATATGTTCTATCTTAAAAAATTAAAAAGTTTTGATGCTGAGGGAATAGATAAACTAATGGCACAAATGGAGAATATGACTATATATACTAAATATTTAACTGTTAGTCAATTAACAAAATATTTGGTGGAACACGGGTATATTACAGATGCTGAACGTTCTGTAATTAATAAAAAATATGCTCGTGGTCAATTCCGAAATGTATTTGGGAAACCCCAGTGGAATTATGCCTGTAATATAACACAACGATTGAATACTGATGAATTTATTCGCTATCGTGATATGCTGTTCTATACTTTATATTACGTGGCTAAAACATCAGCTAGTGTTATTAATAATGTGAAGGTCTCTGATTTGAAACTTGAAGGGAATATTTTCTCGTTCAATATGGTTCATAGAAAAATAAATGCAGGTCTGAATATTGGGAACACTAAACGTTCTTTACGTCAGATTTATAATCTCTATATGCACGCACGACAATATTATAATATACAATCTGAATGGCTCTTTGTGAATAAACAAGGGGAGCGTGAAACAAATAATCATTGGGTTGTCAAAATATTTCGAGCGCAAACTAAATTCAATCAATTGAACAATATTACAGTTGATGAAAAAATAAAAAAGATTGCTGAACAGTTTAAATTCTAAAGTATTATTATTTGTTATTTTAAAATGTTTTGTAATTTTACATTATTTGTATGCGGGGAATAATATATGCTAAAATATCCATTAGAAATATATGAGTATATTGAACAAAAATATGATTTATTACCTTATCAATTAGATGTGATAATGGGTCTATATAGCAGAAGTAGTCCCCGCCTGCCAATGAGTGCTATACAAGTGGTGTCTGATGTGTTAAGGCTCCTGGCTGAATATGAAGAACAAATTGAAGCAGTCGCTGGCAAAGAATATATAGTAAAAAAATACAATCGTAGAGTAAAAAATGAATATAATAGAAAGAAAATTAAACGGCGTTTAAAATATAATTTGAGGTAAATATTATGGCAACTAAAAAAACAACTAAGAAACCACCATTGGGCACAGGTGAAAGATTTAAAAAATTATCTAATCAATTAGAACAGCAGGGCGCTGAAAACCCCGATGCTCTTGCGGCTTATATCGGACGTAAGAAATTAGGGGCTAAAAAATTTCAACAACTAGCTGCAAAGGGGCGAAAGAGAAAATGAGAAAAAAACGAGGGACACCGAAGTCGTTGGTTACAAAGATATTAGCATTGAATAATTATAAATCGCAAACAGATGCTAATATACCAACGCCTAAAATAAAAAAGAAAAAGGTTCTTAAAATTAAGTAAAGTTTGCGAATTATATATTTATTTGATTTAATAAAAAGGAGTTTTATATGGAAGAGAATATTTATGAGAAACTACGTCTCATTAAAAATGATTTGGGTGTTATTATTAAAGATGCTACAAACCCATTTGTCAAGGCAACGTATGCTTCTACTACGCAGGTATTAAAAAGCATCAATCCTATATTTTATCAGCACGGTGTTGCCTTTACTATGGATATGCAACTATTGTCTGAGCAATATGCTGAATATATTACAGAAGTAAAGAAAGATAGCAAAACAAAAAATGAAGAGCCTGACGTTATACATAAGCAATCAGTCCGTGTGCCTGTATATTCAATACACGCTACACTCGTTAATATAACAAATCCTGTGGATAAAATCGAATGGACTTTTGTTATACCGTCGGATATATCACAACCTAATCCTATTCAAAGTTTTGGTTCAACAGCTACGTATGCACAACGCTATGTAATGGGTGTTATCTTTGGTATTCCTACCGCTGATAATGAAGACCCAGATCAAAATATGGAAAACTTACCATCAGCATTACAGACACCACAATATTCAAATAAAGTAATATCTGAACCACAAGCTCGCAGAATGCGTGCAATTGCTTTCTCATCTGGACGCAATGACGAAGATATATATAAGGTATTATCATCATTCAAATATCACAAAATAACAGACGTGTTAGTTTCGGATTATGAAAAGATATGCGGGTTATTATCTCAACCAAAACCAGTATCACAACAGGAGAAAAAATAATGGACAACGTATTTGATGAAGCTGATAATTTAATATCATTGCTAACTGATAATATAGATATGCCTGGAACTAATGGAGTGCAATCCGCCGATATTTTAAGTGCTGTAGATTATTACGATAGACCTGAAATAAGTGCCAGCGATTTGAAATTATTATATTTATCAGTTAAGCATTGGATAATGTTGCGTAAAGCAGCGCCCACTCCAGCAATGGATTTTGGGCGTGCTTTCCATACCCTGATGTTAGAGCCGCATTTATTTGATGATTTTGTTAAATTAAAGTCTTCACCTCGTGCTAAAATACAGGATAAAGAAAAAGGCGTAGCGTATATAACAGCAGATGAAATGGGTATATTAGAACAAATGCGGAGTTCATTAAACGAATCCCATACGGCAACCTCATTGTTATATAACGAGCATACACAGTACGAAAAAGAGATATATTTTGATTATGTAGATATTCAATGCCGAGCCAAAATAGACGCCGTCGATGTTGTCAATCATAATATTATAGATTTAAAAACTATATCAACTGCGGAAAATCCATATATATTAAAAGCACAAATAAATAAATATGCGTATGATTTGCAAATGGCTTTTTATATATTAGGAGCTTCAAAGGTATATAATATACCACCTGATTTATGGAATTGCTATATTATATTCATAGAAAAGACGCCCCCCTTTGGTATTCGCACTACTAAATTAAGTGCTAACTATTTAAATAGTGGAATGATAAAGATTGGTATAGCAATGGATCGCTATCGTGAATATTTGCATAGTTCTAAAATTACAGCATACGAAGATACAATCATAGAATTGGACAATAATTTAGATTATATAATAGATGCGGATGTATAAATAGTTGCGGGGGTAGGACTTGAACCTACAACCTTTGGGTTATGAACCCAAC
>DAOTPH010000095.1:0-7160 GCA_035451765.1 Bacteroidota bacterium
ATTCAGATGGAACACATCAAAATTAAGTTCAGGGATGTATTTATGCACAGTGAGGAATAAAACTATTTTTTCAACTTATAAAATAATGGTGGAAAGATGAGAAGAGAAAAGTGTAAAGTAAGAAGTGTAAAGTGGAAAGGGGAAAGGGTGAAAAGAGGATTTTTGAAAAATGCTGAACTTACGACTTAAATCGCAGGTTCATATCAAAAGAAAGGATGCTTTTGGTACATATTTCAGAACGGTAAATTTTCTATATCTACATTGCCACCTGATAAAATTATACCTATAATCTTATCTTTAAAAATTGAGGGATTTTCTAGAATAGCTGCGAGACTGACTGCTGCGGATGGCTCAATTACTAATTTCAATCGTTCCCAGATTAATCTCATACTTTTTATAATAGATTCTTCTGACACGCCAAAAATTTTGTTTACTTTATCTCGAATAATTTCAAATGTTAATTGGGAAAGCTGTGTCCGCAAACCGTCAGCAATTGTATTTGGATTTATCATTTCAACAATTTCACCTTTTTCGAGCGAACGCCTTGCATCGTCAGCATTTGCGGGTTCGACACCGTAAATTTTAGTATAAGGTGAAAGGAATTTTGTAGCAATCGCTGTTCCGCTCATTAATCCGCCACCTCCAATTGGAGCAAGAATCGCATCGAGTGTGCCAAGAATTTGGAACATTTCCTTTGCTACTGTACCTTGACCCGCAATGATATTCGGATTATCATAAGGATGGATAAATAGAGCGCCTGTTTGTTCCTGGATTTCTCGAGCTTTTGCCTCGCGAGCTTTCAAATTAGGTTCGCAAAAATATATCTTCCCACCATATTCCTCAACTGCATTGATTTTTACTCGTGAGGAATTGATTGGCATCACTATATGAGCCTTTATACCGCGCGTTTTTGCTGCTAAAGCGAGTGCTTGAGCGTGATTGCCTGAGGAATGCGTCAGCACACCGCGTTGAGCTTCAGCATCCGTTAATAATTGAACAGCATTTGTGGCGCCGCGATATTTAAATGCTCCAACTTTTTGTAAATTTTCGCACTTGAAAAATATGTTCGCTCCCGTTATACGATTTATTCCATCGGAATAAAATATAGGCGTCTCGTGAATAAATTTTCGGATTCGATTGTGCGCTTCTTCTATGTCGTAATATGTTGGTATTTCCATTTTAAAAACTATTTATAAAAATTGAAATTGAACGTGGTTCAAGAATAATTGTCGTTAAAATTCCAGCTAATGCGCCCCAGAAATGAGCGCTGTGATTTATTATATCTTCAGAATGTTTTGCTGAATAATAACTCCATATAAGATATAAAATACCAAACACAAATGCAGGTAATGGGAATGGTATCGGAAACACATACAGCCCGCTAAAAGGATAAAATAATATCATAGAAAATACTATACCCGAGATTGCACCCGACGCACCGAGCGAGGCATATTCTGGATCATCTCTATATTGAATAATCGATGGAATATCGGATATAATCAATGAGACAAAATATAAAATGAAAAAATTAAGGCTGCCAATAGTCTTTTCCAATTGAAATGCAAAGAAATAAAATGTAATCATATTAAATAACAAATGCGTACCGTTTGCGTGAAGGAAGCCATTATAAATTAAGGATCCAAGATTCTTACCCCGAGCAATTAAATATGGTCTCAGCACACCTTTTTCGATTATACTTGGTTTGAGATACAAAGCATAAGCACTTATTAGAATTGTGAAAATAAAAATTACTGTTGCAACAGGTGTCTGAGATAAATCCATTTATAATTTTTCTATTAATTTTAAAATAAGTTTGACCAAACTTGGTTCAACTGCTTTTGCAGCATCAAGAATTTCTTCTAATGTTAACGGGACTAATGCATCAGGATTGCATTCATCTGTAATTATTGATGCTCCAAATACTTCCATTCCAAGATAATTAGCAACAATGCACTCGGGAACTGTGCTCATTCCGACAACATCAGCACCAATAGCGCGAAGCATTCGATACTCGGCACGGGTTTCGATGCTCGGGCCCGTCATCGCAGCGTAAACTCCTCTGTATATTTTAATTTTTTCTTCAAGGGCAATTTCTTCTGCTAAATTCATTAGGCGACGGGAATAAGGTTGGCTCATATCGGGAAATCTGGGACCAAATGATGGATCATTTTTGCCAATCAAGGGATTATCACCTAATAAATTAATATGGTCATCAATAAGCATTATGCTTTTTCTTGGAATATAAGGGTTTACGCTCCCTGCCGTGTTTGAAACTATAAGATATTTCACACCTAATGCTTTCATTACATAAATTGGGAAAGTTATTTCCTTCATTGTATAGCCTTCGTAGAAATGTGTTCGACCTTGCATAATTACAAGATCATTCCCATTTTCATTAGCAAAAAGTAAATTCCCCGCATGGGTTTCAACAGTGGATAAAGGAAAATGTGGAACTTCTGTATAGCTGATTTTTTGTTTTATAGAAACCTTGTCCACAACACCACCTAAACCTGTACCAAGTATAATACCAATTTTAGGTTGGCTATCAGTATATTCTCGGATTTTCCCAAGAGCCTGATTAATTTTTTCTTTTAAAGTAATATTTGATTCCATTTTGGATCACAATTTGAAATGATATTTAAAAAATAATTAAATAATATAAAAATGCAAATTTAAATAAAAATATATAGAAAATAACAGAAATAATTGAAAATTGATTTTGTAGATTATATTTTATATTAAAAGCAAGGATGATTTTGCTACATAAATAAAAAAACGTTTCATAGTATTTTTGCTAATATTTCATTATAATTTGTTAAATTAGTAAAAATTGGCACGGTATTTATTGTGAAACTCGAAAATTACCAAATTGACGATAATATATTTAGTTCTCCTTTTGCGTGCGACCTCGAGCATTGCAAAGGTGCTTGCTGTACATTCTATGGCATTGATGGCGCACCATTGCAGGAAAGCGAACTCGAGGAAATTGCTAAAAATCTTGATGCAGCAAAGGAATATCTTTCTCAAACCTCAATCAAATATATCGACAATTATGGCTTTGCAAAAAAAGGACTTAGTGGCGAATTAACTACTCAATGTATAAATTATCGGGATTGTGTGTTTGTCTATTATGAAGGTGATATTGCAAAATGCGCAATTGAAAAAGCTTATATTGAAGGGAAATCGAGTTTTCGCAAACCAATATCCTGCCACTTATTCCCAGTTAGGGTGTATGATGATAATATTTATTATGAAAAAATAATAGAATGCGAGCCAGGACAAGAAAAAGGGCAACAAGGAAATATTCATTTGCTTGATTTTCTTGCTGAACCAATTGAAAGAAAATTTGGAAAAGAATTTTATAATAAGTTGAAAAATAATAGCGTTTAATAGAGGGGGAATATGGCAATTAATGTATCTGTTAATGTTGGGACACAATTACAGCAAACTCTAACACCGCAGCAAATTCAATATCTTAAATTGCTGCAAATGCCTCTGCTTGAATTTGAAGAAGAGGTCAAACGCCAAATTGAAGAAAATCCCCTATTGGAAATTGATGAGAATTCACCGTCCAGCCAAGCTAATGAAGCCGAGCAAGCAGAAGGTGAAGAAATTATTGAGGATGAATTTGGTGAAGCACCAATTTATGATACAGATGAAAACGAAGCAAATAATGAAACAAAAGATGAAGAAATAACATATTTCAATGATTATAATGCACAAGACGAAATCCCCTTATCAATTTATAATCCCGATGTTGATGAGAAGCCGGATGAATTTTATAAAATGATATTGCAAGATGACGCTGAATATATTCCAAATCCAAAAAGTTCGTGGGACGACGATGATGATGAACCAATGGAATTCCAAGTTAAGGAAGAGGTAAATTTTATTGAGGAACTTGAGAAACAATTGCAACTATTTCAATTAAGTGAAGAGGAGTTGCTAATAGGTAAGCATATTCTTTGGAACGTGGATGATGATGGCTATCTACGACGCGATTTAGAAGATATAATGAAGGAAACAAATTCCAATATTGCTGAAATCAATTTTGAGAAGCAGAAGTCTAATTATTTGAAATTAAACGAGGAAACACAAAAAATATCAAAAATTAATCCTGCTTTTAATTATAAAATCGAGGAATCAAGCAAAAAGAAATTAGGCGAGATACTTATTGAAAATCCTGAAATAATTTCCCCCCAGTCATCTGATTATGTTGTAGATATTTATCGCGAGAAAGATGAATATTTAAAACCTGTAACAATCGAGCAAGTAGAAAAAGTGCTAAAAATTATTCAGCAATTGGATCCTCCGGGAATTGCTTCCCGAAACTTGCAAGAATGCTTAATATCGCAATGCAAAGCCATATTAAAGCCAACGCATTCTCAACAAATTGCATTGCGAGTGCTCGAGGAAGCATTTGATGAATTCTCAAAAAAGCACTTCAAGGATGTAATGAAAAAGTTAAATATAACCGAGGAAGAGCTCAAAGATGCAATTGAATCGATAAAGAAGCTCAATCCAAAGCCAGGCGATGGATTTAGTTATCCTGGATCGTCAGTGATTATCCCCGACTTTATTATCAATCGAGATGAAGAAACAGGCGAGTTGCAAATTACATTAAACGATACAACAATTCCACCATTTAAAATCAGTGCACTTTATGATATGCTAAAAAAGGAAGCTAAAGAAAAAAAGTACAATAAAGAAACCCGACATTGGATTCGTACCAAATATGAAGATGCAAAATTTCTAATGCAAGCTGTTCAGCAACGCCGTGCAACTATGCTTAAAGTTATGGCAGCAATTGCGGGGATTCAAAAGGATTTCTTCAACAAGGGACCGAAATATATCAAGCCAATGATTTATGCGGATATTTCCAATTTGACGGGTCTTGATATTTCCACAGTTTGCAGAATTGTAAACAACAAATTTGTGCAAACAAATTATGGCACTTATGAACTTAAATACTTTTTCAGTGAAGCTTTGCCAAATGATGAAGGTGAGGAGATTTCGACGACAATTATTAAAAATCGCATAAAAGAACTAATTGAGCAAGAAAATAAATCCAATCCTTTCAGCGATGAAGCAATTGCAGATAAATTAAAAAAAGAAGGCTATAACGTTGCCCGCCGCACTGTTGCAAAATATCGCGAACAAATGAAAATACCCGTTGCAAGATTGCGCAAGGAATTATAATATTTTTAATTTTAATATTAAATAAACAATATTCGCAATTACTATATAATTATTGCAAAATAAATGTTAGTGATATATGATGCGATATCCCGCTTGAAGCAAGATATTCATTAGATATTGTATAATCAATATGGCTAATAAAATTCAAACTTGGAAACAAATTGGCAATATTTGGACGCAACGATACACCTGCTCCCCATTTATTGAAAGGAAATAGCTGCGGCTGCCCAAGCTTCTCGCCATATAGTTCTAATCCACCACGAAATGCAATTATATCATCAGGAGCAACTTCCACACCAACGCAGATACTTGGAGAAACGGAATTTTCAATAAATGAACCCTCAAATGACAATATAACGTATTTAGTTGCAGGAACAGATACTTGCTGTATTTCACCCGTTATTGGCGAACGTGTTTCAACTGTGCTTGCATTAAATCCCCATTCCATTGCAATACCACTACGAATTTCATAAGGTAGCACTTCATAATCAACACCTGTATTGTTCCAATACATCCGCCCATATAGATTTCTTACTGAAAGTGCAAATGAAAACATATCTAGCACATTGAATTTTGTGCCTAAATCAAATGCAAATCCATTACCAAGCAAATCCGAACCTGTTAAATTATCGTTCAAATACTTAACTGATACGCCAAACGAAGCAAAATCCAAATGATACGCACCTGATGCAATGAATTCAAATTGATTTGCTGACATTGTGCGAGTGGGATTGCCACGCTCATCTCGACCTTGAAATGAACCCGAAAATAAGCTATTTATCCCAACACCCATACCAAAATTATCCGCTAATTGTTGTCCGTAAGAAATTATGCTATTTGTGCGCCCAAGCCCCAAAGCTCCCACGCTTGCTTGAAATGTTGGAGTATTATTGAAAAATCCAAATCCCGCAGGATTATAAAAAATCGTTATTGGATCATTAGCAATAGCTGAATATGCTCCACTCATTGCGATGGGACGCGTTCCAACTTCACGCAATAAATACATTTCAGGCATACCGCCAACTGAGCTTTGCGCGTAAGAATTTTGCTGAGAAGAAAATAATAAAACTAAGAGAGTAAAGAATAATGGTAGTTTCTCAATATGTTCATATATGAAATTTGATTGCATTTCGATATAATCAAGCAATTTAAATTAAAAATAAAATATACAAAAATTATACCATAAAAGCAGTAAGGGCAATTCATGAATTGCCCCTACATAACCTTAACAGTCTTCCGTAAAGTAGATGTGTTATTCTTTCACAAATTTCAGCGGAACGTATGTTCCCGTATGTCTATCCATCAAAATAAGAAAATACATTCCCGATGGTAAGCTCGCTACCGATATTCTACCTTCACTACCGATTTCACCTAATGTTCCACTTTGCACAGTCTGCCCGAGCAGGTTGAGGATGGAATAATTCGCTGCTCCTATCATCGCTGATGATGAAGGAATTTTTATATTTAGATTATCCGTTGCGGGATTAGGGGATAGGGAGATAAAGTCAAGGGGAGCAGGCGGGTCTTGGATATCAAGCAAGTCAGATATATGTGCACGATAGATACATTCACCGTAAGTACCTGCAAAGATATAATCACCACTAATAAATAATGAATATACATTCAAACTATTCGGTAATCTATTTTTAGTTATCCAGCTACCCCCCATATCCCTTGATAAAAAAATTTCTCCTCTATTATTACCTGCAATAATAGTACTTCCAATTACAACAATAGATTGAATATGCAATGGATCACTACCCATTTCTATATAAGATATTTTCCAAGAATTTCCTTTGTCAGTAGATATGTATAGAGGGCCACCAAAAGCAATAACTGTATCACCATGAATCGTTATTAAAGTAATCGAGGACATTACATAATCCTTTACTTCCCAAGTATCACCCATATCTGTAGATAAAAATACACCGTAAGGATTTACATCAGAAGTCGATATACCT
>DAOTPH010000096.1:0-7159 GCA_035451765.1 Bacteroidota bacterium
AAAAATTGTAACTTTTTCGATTTTTTATTGTCTTATAGTTACATAAATATGCAAAATTTGAATTTTAATAATTTTGAATAAAATGTGAAATTTAGAATTTAGAATATTTATTGAACCTACGATATAAATCGTAGGTTCAAAAGTGTAGGGGCAATTCATGAATTGCCCCTACATCCCCCTACCCCCTTTTTTAAGGGGGAATTGTGGAATTTCATTTTTTTTTGTAATTTACTTTTGTTATTTTAACAAATTGGGAAAAAGTATGATGAAAATAAAAAGGCTCGATACGGGCTGAATTATAAACAAATATAAGGAATTTTGTAATGATTCAAAAATCAATCTCCGTGGGTGCAAAGGCAGTGGGACCGGCTGCTTGCACGTGTTTCCCCGAGAGGGAAAAAGGAGAATACGTACGGTTCAATTGTAGCAAGGGAATAGCAATCTTGCGCTATTCATTGCATTAATGTTGAGCGGGGCGCCACAGATGTGGGGACAGGCCGTTGATACCATTAATTACAAATGGGCAAAAAGCATAGGCGGGACTGTAGCAGATGCTAAGTTCCATCCAATCACAGGCAATATACTTGCCGCAGTAAATACGAGTGTAGGTGAGATTTGGGAAATCGATCCAAATACAGGCGAGACAATCAGAATAATGGAACAACCGGAAGGATTGACGACAAGTGAAATTAGAAACTTGCATATTACACCTGATGGAAAAGAAATATGGATTCGTACAACACAAAATCCAACATGTTTAAGATACGATTATGCAAGTGGTAAATTTGAAAAAATGTTAAAAAGTGGAGTTGGCGGTGGATTTTTTCCTGATAGTAGAAGGGTCTTAGGGGGATGCGGTAGCAGAATATGTATTTATGATTATGTGGAAGATACAATAATTGCATCATATAATCCAAGGGATTTTTATATGCCTGGTCCAGATGTTTTACTTGATAATATGGCATTAAGTCCGGATGGGAAATACATAGCAATGGTATTTAAGAATCAATACAATCCATATTGGTATCCTATATTGGTATCTGTTGATTCGATGAAGGCAGTAAAAGACGGATATTTTTGGATGAATGATGACGAATCAATCGGAGAAGAGCCAACTGACATCAAATGGTCTAAGGATTCAAAATATGTAGGATTAAAAAGTAATAAACTACGTATTTTCGATGTATCTGAATGGATTAACAGCAAATGGCAAAGCGGAAAATACGTATTCAATGGTGTATGGGATTACGATTTTTCTTCAGATAGCAAGGCATTAATTATTCAAGATCCCAATACATCTATAATAAAAATTATCGATATTATATCAAATAATATTAGAGTTTATTTATATTCATTAGTGGGGGGTGGTGGGCATATAACTTCAGATAATGATCCTAATTTTATTTCTTATGGAATGTATAAATATGCATTTTATGATTATAGCAGTGTAGGGGTAAAAGAACCAAAAGGACAAGCTACACCAATACAAACGATACAATACCAGCAAGGAATACTTACAATAACGGTGAATACACAGGAGCCAATCAATAAAATAACAATTACAGATATAGCCGGGAAAACTCTTTATCAATTTCAGCAAGTTGCAAGTACAGATGGGATTGTACAAATTCCAATAAAGCTAGTCGTTGGGACATATTTTATAACGATGCAGATAGGAAAATCAATATATAATGAAAAGCTATTGGTGGTGTGGTAAAAGTAGAAAGTGTAATGTGTAAAATTAAGGATAGAAATAATCCGTAGGGTTCAAGAGATTTTAGCTTGAAAACTGGTTGTAAATAAGCCACAAATGGCATATCTAAGTTGTTTGTGAAGGGGATAGTGTGTATGTATTATGCTAGTAAAGAATTTGTAGAGACAGATTTAAAGTGTCTTATTGTAGGGGTGTATTGCTTACGCACCTCTCCAAAAGTAAGAATGCTTTTCCCATATAAAAAAAGAGACACGTTAGACGTGTCTCAACTTATTTCATTACAACCTAACTTATAGGTTCATAATTCAATTAAAAGAAATGGACGAATAATCCATCACGCAATTTCGGTTCGAACCAGGTTGATTTCGGAGGCATAATTTTTCCCGCATCAGCAATTGCAAGCAATTCATCGATTGATGTTGGATACATTGAAAATGCCACAGCCATCTCGCCTGAATTCACACGCTTTTCAAGTTCGCCCAACCCACGAATTCCTCCAACAAAATCAATTCGTTTATCAGTACGTGGGTCTTCGATGCCTAATATTCGCGATAGCACATATTTTTGTAAAATTGAGACATCGAGTTTTTCCACAGGATCGGGAACATCAAGAATTTCGGGTTTTGCATCTAATTTATACCACTGATGGTTAAGATACATTCCAAATTGCCCTTTATGGCTGGGTTTTACTTGAGAAGATGATTTTTCAAGAGTGAAATTATCTCTTAATTTTTCTAGAAATTGTGATTCATTCAATCCATTCAAATCTTTCACAACGCGATTATAATCTAGTATTCGTAAATGTGAAGCGGGGAAGGCAACAGCAAGGAAGTAATTGTATTCCTCATCGCCGAGGTGATTTGGATTTGCTTCTTTCATTTCTCTGCCTACTATTGCCGCCGCAGCTGACCTATGATGTCCATCTGCAACATAGAGATTTGGTATTTTCGCAAATTGTTCTTCAATTTTGCTAATTAATGTTGCATCTTTGACAACCCACACTTGATGGCGGACACCATCAGCTGCAATAAAATCATCTTCAGGCTTATTAGCTTTAATTTGTTTGATTATATTTAGCAAATTCGGTTCATCGCGGAAAGTAAGGAAAATCGGTCCCGAATGCGAACGAGTATAGCGAATATGATTTGCTCGATCTTCTTCTTTATCTTTGCGTGTTTTCTCATGTTTTTTGATTACATCATTCCAATAATCTTCGACAGATGCAACGCCAACAAGACCATCTTGTGTTCGCCCATCCATTGTTAGACTATATAAATAGAAATATCTGCCATCATCGGGCACTAACACCCTTTCTTTTAATAATTTATCCAGATTTTCCTTCGCTTTCAGATAAACTCTTTCATCGTATAAATCAATATCACGAGGCAAATCTATTTCAGGTTTCCCGACGTGCAGGAAAGAATATGGATGCCCTTGAGCTTCCTGGTAGGCTTCTTCGCTTGATAAAACATCGTAGGGTTTGGAAGCAACCTCTGCTGCTAGCTCTGGTTTCGGTCGATATGCTTGGAACGGTTTGAAGACAGCCATATTATCCTCAATTCAAATTTTTAAATGCATCAACAATCTTATTAGCAATTTCAATTGCAATACGTGTTTGTGCTTCGGGAGTCGAACCGCCAATATGAGGGCTTAAGCTTACATTTGGATGATTGATTAATTCTTTCTGAGCTTCTGTTGGAGGTTCATTTGCAAACACATCAATACCTGCTGCACGGACCTTACCTGAATTCAGAGCATTTAATAAATCTTCTTCGGAAACAACACCACCACGGGCACAATTAATAAGCACAACACCATTTTTCATTTTTTCAAATTCAGGTGCTGCGATAGCATAGCCATCCTTTTGCTTTGGAATATGAAGTGTAATTATATCAGATTGGGCAAGTAATTCATCTTTGCTAACAAGTTGGACATTCATATCAATTGTGGTCACATAAGGATCATAAGCAATTACTTTCATTCCCAATCCAAGTGCGCGTTTAGCAACTTCTTTACCAATATTTCCAATGCCAATTATACCGAGAGTTTTGCCAGTTAATTCAAAACCTTCACTATATTCTTTTTTAGGCCATTTGCCTGCTTTCATTTCGGCAGTGCTCTTATAAAGAAATCTTGCGATAGCAAACATATGTGCAATGGCAAGCTCAGCAACAGAAATTGAAGATGCACCAGGGGTATTCATTACCTTGATGCCTTTTTGTTTTGCATATTCTACATCGACATTATCGAGACCAACGCCACCACGAGCGATAACTTTTAAATTTTTTCCTGCATCTATAACTTCTTTTGTGACTTTTGTAGCGGAACGAACAAGAATTCCATCATAATCGCCAATAACCTTTAGCAATTCTTCGGGTGTGAATTTTTGGTTTAATATTTCAATACCTGCATTTTGAAGGATTTCAATACCTTCCTTACTCATACCATCAGAAATCAATAATTTCATAACTACCTCAAAATGTTTAATTAATAATGTGAAAACTGCAAATACAAAATTATAAATAAAAATGATATGAATAGCTTTATAAAAAATATAAAAAATTAAGGATAATATAAATGGAAAGTTAGGAGGGTAGAAAAGGTTGTGTATTTATATAGAATTATTCATTAATTTTGAGAAATAATTATAATAAAAAAATAGATAAAAAAATGAATAAAGATGAAATTCTTCAAAATGAATTATTTGAAAATGGGTCTGAAAATAATACTATGAAATTAGTTATAGAAGATAAAAACGAAATTAGAAAATATAAGCTTGATGAAATAAAAAATAAAGTTATATTGGGCGATACTTTTAAAGTTTTAAAGAAAATCGATGATGAATGTGTAGATATGGTATTTATGGATCCACCATATTTTTTACAATTGCCAAATAAAGAATTAAAAAGATGGACTGTAAATACAAAGGTGGAAGGGGTGAATGACCATATATTTATTACCATATAATGTAATTGTTACGAGGTATTTTAATATTAAATAATTTAAATTAAACAGTATTTTTATGCTTACTAAAGTTGAAGCGATAAAAAAAGTATTAGAAGAATTTAACGGAGTAGCTACTTGGGAACAAATTTATAATAATATTGAAAAATATTATCCTTCCGCTAAGTTATCTATAGAATGGAAAGCAGGAATAAGAGGAGTGCTTTATCGAGAAATTAATAATAACCAAAATTTTAAAAGGATTGGTTTAGGAATTTATGCGTTAAAGGAATATAAGGAAGAATCAAAACCACAACCAACGCAGAAGGAAAGGCTTCATTCATATATTGAAGGAATTTGTTTAGAAGTAGGTAATTTTGGTGGATTTTTAACATATACACCTGACAAGAATCAAATTTTTAAAGGTATTCCTCTTAGTAAAATTTCTTCTATAGTTGAGGTACCACCCTTTACATATCCTGAAATAGTAGATATAGTAAAAAGGATAGATGTAATCTGGTTTAATGAAGTAGGATATAAATATCCACAATATGTATTTGAAGTTGTTGATGCAATAGGGACACTTTCTGAAGCCTTAAATAGATGTCTCCAATTATTATCTTTTAATCTGAATTTTATGATAATTGGTCCGGAAGAACACCAAGAAAAATTTTATCAAAAAATAAAAATAGAACCTTATATACGTTATAAAGAAAGATTTGATTTCAAGGATTATAATTCAATGATTGGTTTCTATGAACAGTCAATTAATTTAAATAAAATTAGAGCAGGTTTTTTGAAAGGGGTAAAGATATAAGATAATTAATTAAAAAACAATTTTGTTCGATTATGGACAAATATATAAGAAATAATGAGAAGGTTCAATTATTAAGCATACTTACCTACAACCAAAATTATCTTGGAATTCTTAATATAAGGAAGGAAAGTGATATTTTAATTGAAAGTATTACAGAACTTCTAGATTTAAACAAAAATGTAACAAGTGCGATAAATGAAATTATAAAAATATTATCTCTTCATTTAATTTTATAATACTATTCAATAATTTAATAAACGAAGTTGGCAGACAATTATCCCTTGATCAATACTTTATTGATGGAGAAAAATATTATTTTATTGAACAGAAAATGCGAGATGATCACGATTCCACTAAAAAGATGGGGCAGATTGGTAATTTTGAAGCTAAATTAAATCTCCTAAATAATAAACATCAAAATAAGCTATATGGAATTATGTATTTTATTGATCCTGAACTTTCTAAAAATAAAACTTTCTATCAATACGAATTAAATCATCTATCAAAATTCTATAATGTGAAACTTTATCTTTTTTATGGAAAAGAATTATTTGAGTCTCTAGGGCATCCCGAAATATGGGATACTATTCTCACTTGGTTAAAACAATGGAAGGAAAGCTTGTCCGAACTACCTGAAATAAATTTAGACACTAACCCAGAACATAATTTTGAAGAAATAAAAGCTGTCGAGATTGACAGTTGGCGAAGATTGCTGACTAATAACAAGTTATGGGAAGAAGGAATAATAAAATCAATATTTAGAGAAGGGAAAACACTACGCTTGTTATTGAAATATTTCAATGAACAATCTGATGCTAAATACAATGAATTAGCTAATATGCTAAGAGAGAAAATAGATATATATTATGCTAAAGGTAAATAATACTGTCATTTTTTTATAAATAAATCCCTAATTTTGAAAAAATATAAAATATATAATAAAAATATAATGAAACAAATTACTAAAATTGCTACTATTTTATTACTTGTTTGTGTTTGCGTGGGTTGCTCACAAAAAGCAAAGGAAGAAAAATTATTGAATATCTATAAGCAAATTTTAATTGTCAGAGTAAGCGAGACAGATAGCAGTGTAGCAAATCAAAAAGTTCGGCAAATATTGCAGAATAATGGCTATACAATTGAAACATTCAAAAAAGAATTTATTGAAGTTGCGAAAAATAATAAGAATTTTTTTGCACAGCTTGACTCATTACGGAATTCATTAAATAGAGAATATAATCAAAAAATCGATTCCGTAAAGAAAAATCAATCAAGCCCCATACAATAATTTATTATTGCATAGGGCTTTGAATAAAATTAAGAATAAGCTTCTTTAAGTGATAGAACTGCCACAAGTCCAAATCCAAACAAAAACATTAATTGGAAAGGAATAGCAGCAATTTCAAGATAATATATTGACACCCCCACACACACCACAAAATACAAAGCAAAAATAAGTTCAGTGAATGTGCTTTTAGGAATTTTACGTGGCTTATAAATATTTGTTTTAGCAGCTTGAGCAGAATTTTCATCAGCTCCAACAATCCCCATTTTTGGGGTACGAGTGAAGCTAGATTTTTTCCCAATTAGAGCTTCGATAACAGCGCGTGTATTATTCACTGCGAATCCCATACTTCCTGCCATAAATAAAGTTCGCGCTTACAAACTGCACAGTTTTTTATGTG
>DAOTPH010000097.1:0-7059 GCA_035451765.1 Bacteroidota bacterium
AATGCAGCACAAGATATTGTAAATGCGATTAGAGAGCTCAATAATTTTCCTGTTGATGTTATCATCATTGGCAGGGGAGGTGGCTCAATTGAGGATTTGTGGTCATTTAATACTCGAATTGTTGCCGATGCAATACTCAGCTCTAAAATTCCTATAATTTCAGCTGTGGGTCATGAAACTGATTTTACAATTGCCGATTTTGTGGCTGACCTAAGAGCGGCAACTCCAACCGCAGCGGCGGAAATTGTGACTGCTACTACTATCAATGATCTTGAGAATTATCTTGTTTCTACAAAAAATCAATTAACACAAATTATTTCTCAAAGATTGAATAGCACAATGCAGAGAATTAATGATATTTATGAATTTAGCTTCTATAAGCGAATTTTGGATAAATTGCATTATTTCAATCAAAGGTTAGACGACCAACAAACACATCTTGAAAGAAATATTACAAATAGATTGGAAACAATGCGGCAGAAAATAAATCATCTGGAATTTTCCCTTGATAATCTTCATCCTCTTTCGCCTTTGAATCGTGGATTTGCAATGCTAAGTCAAAATGGAAAATTACTTGATGTAAATAAAACACCTGATAAAAATAAAGAATTGGAAGTCATTCGCAAGAATGACAAATTTAAAACAAAAATAATATCAATAGAAAATAAATTAATATAAAATATGACATTTGAAGAAAAATTAGCTCGTGTTGAAGAAATTGTCTCAATTTTAAATTCAGGAACTGAAAGCCTTGAAAAACAAATTCAAATTTATGAAGAAGGCATTAAATTGATTAATGAATGCAGAGAATTTTTGCAAAGTGCAGAAAAAAAAGTAATTAATATTAATTCACCGACTTCGATGAAAGAGGAATAAAAAATCCTTAATCTTAAGAAATAAAAATGATATATTCAAAAGATTAAGGATGTAATAAAACTGTCAAATTTTATTCATTTTCTTCTTCGCTTTCTTCTTCGTCGGGCTGCTTGCGATTATCAAGAACTATAAGCATATCGGCTACAATTTCCGTGACAGCACGTAAATTTCCGTCTTTTTCGTATTTACGGGTTTTCAATGGACCCTCTACGTAGATTCGAGTAGATTTTTTGAGAAGATTTACAGCTTTATTTGCTAAATCTCTCCAAAAAACCACATTGTGCCATTCGGTAACATCGGAGATTCTTCCATCACGATCCTTAACAAGGCTATGAGTTGCTAAACGAATACTTGTTACTGGAACTCCTTGCGGTGTTGAACGCAGCTCGGGAGTGTTTCCTACATTACCTAATAAGGTTGCTCTGTTTAAACTTCTGTTTGCCATAGATTATTCCTTTATTTCGTTTAAAAAATTCTTAGTTTCTTAAGTTTTTAACTATTGTTCCAAAATGCAAAATTATAAAAAAATATTTAATATTATATAATAAATAAAAAAATTTATAATTATTTTTATAAACGAAAAGTTTTACCTTAAATTTTATAATTGTTGTAGCATTTTTTTGGCAATAGGTGAATATTCGCTTTTTGGAGATGTTCTAAGAATATTTTCATAAATAGCTTTTGCTTTTTGAGTATCGCCATTTTCTAAATAACATCGGGCAAGTTTGATTTTTATAAAATCAGAATTTGGAGATTTTGGCTCTTTGTTTAATTGTGATATAAGTATTTTCTCTGCTTCAGAAAAATTCTTTTGATTTATATAAATGTCAGCTTGATTTGAATCATCCGTATAATTTGTCAATGCTTGTGGTTCATTTGTTGGTTTGTCATTTGCCAATTTCGATTTATTTCTATTTGTTTTATGTTGTGCTTGTCTAACATTTATTGTATTATCATTTGATTTAATTGCTATATTCTTATTACAATTTGGTTTTAATTGTGCAACGCTTTCATCTGATAATAATTTATTTTCTATATTGATTTGATTATTTTTTTGCTCTTCCCCTGTGATAATCGTCATTTGTGAATTGTGATTTGTTTTATCTTGCTTCAAATTTTGTATTTCTACTTCCAACTGATTTATTTGATATGTTAATGTTTCGATTTTTTTATCAATTTCATCCTGACGGTTGCTTAATGCATTGATTTGCTCCCGTAATGTTGGTATTCGTATTTCTGAGGAAGTTGTTTCGATGGATTCATTTTCATCTGATTTTAAATTTATAGTATCGAGTGTCTTATTTGATTTTTGATGCTTTTTGAATTGCTTATTTCATTATTAAGTTTGTAATTTTGTAATTTTTTATAATCATTATTTTTTCCATTTATACTTTGAGGCATTGTGCAGGAATTCAATGTTGCTACCATACAGATTATTAATATTGACCAACTGAATAATATTAGTCGCCGTTTAAAATTATACATAGTATCTAAATTCATCATTTCTCCCTATTTTTCAATACCTTTTGATAAATATAATATTTATTATTTATTTTTCAAAAATTTTATACCAAATTTATGAATATACTGATTTTCAATTGGCAGGATATTAAAAATCCCTTCGGCGGTGGGGCAGAGGTTCATTTGCACGAAATATTTAAACGTATTGTTAAAATGGGGCATAATGTAACATTAATCTGTTGCAAATCATCGGGACTTTCTGATGAGGAAATTATTGATGGAATTCGAGTTTTGCGTTATGGGAATCGAAATACTTTCAATTATTCTGTTCCGAAATTATATCGAAATTTTGTAAAAACTGAGAAAATAGATATTGTAGTAGATGACATTAATAAAATTCCATTTTATACTCCAAAATTTGTAAAGCATCCACTTCTTGCAATTAGCCACCATTTTTTTGGAAAAAGTATAATTGTGGAAGCTGGTTTAATCAAGGGCTTGTATGTACTTCTTGCAGAGTACTTAGTCAATAAAGTTTATAAATCAACTCCATTTGCTGTGGTTTCTCAAAGTACATTAGATGAATTTATACGTCGCGGATTCCCAAATGAAAATTTTCGAATTATTACAAATGCAATCGACCACTCAGAATTTCCATTTCGACATAGTGAAAAAACCAGCGATGAATTTAGAATCGCATATTTTGGACGGTTGAAAAAATATAAACATGTAGAGCATTTGTTTTATGCTTTTCAATTGTTTTCCAAAGAATTTCCGAATTCAAAATTAGAAATAATTGGAACCGGGGATAATGAAAAAAATTTAAAGAAACTTGCAAAAAAACTTAATATTGCAGAAAAAACAAGATTTTATGGATATATATCAGATGAAGAAAAAAAACAAGTACTGATGGAAGTAGATGTTGTTGTAAATACTTCACAAAAAGAGGGTTGGGGTATTACAAATATTGAAGCAAATGCTTGCGGGACACCTGTAATTTCGGCAAATGTTCCGGGTTTGCGTGATTCAGTTAAGAATTACCAATCAGGTTTGCTTTATGAATTTGGAAATATCACAGATTTAAAAAATAAACTTGTCGAATTATTAACCAATCCACAATTGAAAGCTCAACTACAGAGCGGGGCAATTGAGTGGGCGAAAACTTTCGATTGGGATATTTCCGCCCGTCAAATGCTCCAATACTGCGAAGATATTATTAATAATTTTAAAAAATAAGTTATTTCTTTATTAAATTGCTGATTACTCTATCAAGGTTTTCGCCTAAACCTTCTACTGCACCGACCTCGCTAAATGCTACATTGCCATTTTTATCAATAACATATAATGTTGGAATAGCAGAGACATTATATTTAGTAGCAACATCATTTCCATTAAGCAATAATATATAGTTATAATTATTGTCCTTCATAAATTTGACAGGGTCACCATTTTTTTCCCATGTATTAATGCCCACAATAACAACATTTTGATTCTTATATTTATCCCATAACTTTTGAATTTCGGGCATTACTCTCTTGCAAGGACTGCACCAGGTTGCCCAGAAATCCATAACAACAACTTTGCCTCTTAAATTATCCAATGAATATACATTGCCATCTTTATCTTTAAGCGTCCAAACAGGTGCTTTGTGTCCATTTGGTATAGTAGCAGTATTTTCATCCTTACTATCAGAATTTGCTTCTGTGTCAATATTTTCAGTATCCATTCCTGTTGGTTCTGCTTGTAAATCTAAATCAACAAAAGTAAAAGTAGGGTCAATTTGCTGAGTGAAAATTTCCTGTGGAATGGCGGTATTTAACTTCAAATTTGAAAAAATCATATCAATCTCTTGAACTACTTCATCTTTATTATTTTTTATAATTGAATGATAACTCTTCAATAATGAAGTATTTTTAGAATAATAGTAATGTGTTTCCATTTTATAGGTTGAACTATGTCCCGAAGCACTTTGTTTCAACTCATAGCATTTTTCACCATCAATTGTTTTTATACCAACGTATTGAAGGGATTTTGCTAATGAATGTATTTCGGCTGTATCAAGCTTAGTAGCAATAATCATATTAAAATTGTTTGATAATTGGTTAGCAATTTCGCTTGCATAATCAATCGAATCGCTCACCAAAACGCTTTTATCTTCTAAGTTTGTCAGAATTAGTTGCTTGCCATCATAAGTGATAATGGAGATATTAGGTTCTTCCATTCTAAAATAAATAGGAAAATGCTTTTCATTTGGAATTCTTTTTGCAAAAATTTTGGATTTGGAAGATTGTGTTTGATCCTTCATTTTGGAATTGATAACAATATCAAATTGTGCAGAACTAACCTTCATTGCAGCTTTATTTGCATCTGTAAGAATTTGAACAGGATCTTTTTTTGAGCTGCAACTTGTAAGCAAAATTATACTTAGAAAAGCAAATGTTGTAATAATATTAATTTTTTTCATATATAAAGTTAAATTTTAATAAATTCAAATTTACGAATAATATAAAAAATTTTGGAAATAATTGAGAGAAAAAAATTTTAAAAAATTTTAAAAAAACTTTACATTTAATATTTTTTCATTATATTAGCTTTTTTAAAATTGCTCTTTTCATTTTTCTTTTTTCAAAATATCATTTAGTAAGAAAATACAATCCCCATTATGAATAAACGGTTAAAATAAAATAAGGGTAGAAAAAATGAAGAAAATTATATTATTAATCAGTTTAATATTGTGTATTGATAGCACAGTCTATTCTCAATGGCATAAATGTAAAAATACTTTACCGGATGGATATATATATTGCATGACTATTAGGGGTAATAATATTTTTGCAGGTGTCTATTTAAGTGGTGTTTATTTATCAACTGACAATGGAGAAAATTGGGTACAGAAAAATTCAGGTTTGACTACTTTAAAAATCCATACATTTCTTTCAATTGACAATAATATTTTTGCTGGAACTGGGGGAGGTGGGATATTTCTATCAACCGATAATGGGGATACTTGGACGCAGAAAAATTCAGGTTTAGCTAACTTTTTGGTTTATTCATTTGTCTCAATAGGCAATAATATATTTGCAGGGACAGGGGGCGATGGGGTATTTTTATCAACGGATAATGGAGAAAATTGGGTACAGAAAAATTCAGGTCTTACCGAAACACATATTTTTTCCCTAGCCATTAGTGACAATAAAATTTATGCAGGTACTTCTGATGGTGTATTTTTATCAACGGACAATGGAGATAGTTGGACATCTATAGGAAACTCGAGTATCTTTCTTAGAAATAAGCATATTTTGTCTCTTGCCGTATCTGGAAATAATATTATTGCTGGAACTTTGGAAGATGGAATATTTGTATCGTCGGATAATGGTGTAAGTTGGACTCAACACAATTTTTATGACCCTTATACACCTGTTTATTGTCTTACAACAGTTGACAATAATGTTTTTGGGTCGATGTATGGAGAGCTATACCAGTCAACAGATCACGGTATTAGTTGGTTTAAAAAAGAATTAGGCTTCCCTAATAAAGGAATATATTCGTTTGCCATAAGTGGTAATAATATTTTTTGTGGTTGTTGGGGAGGACAAATATATCGATCTACAGATAAAGGAGAAACTTGGTCCAGAAATGATCCAGGTGTAGATCATGAAGAAATTTTATCTCTTGCAATAAATGATCATAATATTTTTGCAGGAACGCGGTACAATGGTATATTTTTATCTACGGATAAAGGATATAGTTGGACACAAAAGAATTCAGGTTTAAATTCTGGAGAGGTACATTCTATTGCTATAAGTGGTAAAAATATTTTTGCGGGGCTTACTGATACAGACTCGGGTGGAGTATTTATATCCTCTGATTATGGAGATACTTGGACGAAAAAAAATTCAGGTTTGACGGGTTATTGTATTTATGCACTTGGTATCAAAGATAGTACCATATTTGCTGGTGATCACTCTAAGGGGGTATTTGTATCCACTGACTATGGGAATACGTGGACGCAAAAAAATTCCGGTCTAGATGGTTATAATTATGTGCGCTCTGTTTTTTCTATTAGCATTATTAACAATTATGTTTTTTTGGGGACTGGAGGGGGGCTTTTTCTATCGACAGACAATGGAGATAATTGGTATTTAAAGTTAAAAGGATATGTTAACACTATGGCTATTAGTGGAAATAATATTTATGCAAGTGGCGACGGAGTACTTCTATCAACAGATTACGGGGAAAGCTGGACTCAAAAAGGTTCAGGATTGGATCTGTATATTTGGACATTAGTTGCAAGTGGAAATAATATATTTGCAGGGACCAGGGGGAGTGGAGTGTATTTATCAACCAATAATGGAGATAGATGGACACAAATAAATTCAGGTTTAACTGGAATTGATGATTCTAACAATATTATTCATGTTTATGCCATGGCTATTGATGGTGATGATGTTTATGCGGAAACTGATGGTGGCTTATATAAAGCAAAAATCGATGACTTAATAAACGTAGTAGATGTCAAAGAAGCACCACAAATTTCCCAACCTCTCCTCTATCCCAATCCAGCTCGGGATTATATTTATTTTAATTCCTCTCATACCGATGGATCAGGTGTTTGGCAGTACCAGATTTATGACATATTAGGCAATTGCGTGCAAAGTGGCAAAATAGAATCAGACAAAATCAATATCAGCCAATTATCAAGCGGATTTTATACAGTGCGAT
>DAOTPH010000098.1:0-7057 GCA_035451765.1 Bacteroidota bacterium
GGGAAAAGCAGTAAACGTTTCCGCCAGTCATTATGTATTGTCATCTGAGAGAATGTATAGAATAAAAATGTCGATATTGATGCCAATACAAATATTGACATAATAGCATAAAAAGTATCATAAGTAGTAGTATAATTTTTAATTAAGAGAACAGGAAGATTTAGCAACGCTACTATTAGAATAAATGGATAGACAATATTGCTTGTCAGATGTATTGCACCTTCGATTTTAATTTTGGCTGGGAGTTTTGATGTAAGCAATTTTGGGAGCAACTTTCGAGCGGTCTCGACTGCACCTTTTGTCCATCGGAATTGTTGAGTTTTTAAAGCATTAATATCTGCGGGCAATTCAGCTGGAGAGGTGACATCGTTTAGATATACAAATTTCCACCCTTTCATTTGCGCACGATAACTCAAATCGAGGTCTTCAGTTAGGGTATCTGGTTGCCAATTACCTGCATCGATAATACAGGATTTTCTCCAAATCCCTGCTGTGCCATTAAAATTAATAAAACATCCCGATTTGAACCTTGCGTATTGCTCCACAGCAAAATGACCATCCAACGAAAGAGCTTGTGCCTTTGTTATGTAAGAATATTCTTCATTAAGGTGTTCCCATCGTGTCTGCACCATACCGACTTTTGGGTCAGTAAATTGAGATATTGTTTTAAGTAAGAAATCAGGATTTGGCAAGAAATCGGCATCAAAAATAGCGACAAATTCGCCTTCTGCTACTTCCAATCCTGCTTTTAACGCTCCCGCTTTAAATCCTTCGCGATTTGTGCGGTGTAAATATTTGATATTAACACCTTTTTCTTGATATTCTTTTACGCAATTCTGCAATATTGCTTGTGTTTCGTCAGTTGAATCATCGAGTATTTGAATTTCTAATTTATCTGCGGGGTACTTTATACTACATACTGCGTGAATTAACCTTTCAGCAACATACTTTTCATTATATAAAGGTATTTGTATTGTTACTTTTGGTAACTCAGCGGGCAATGGGTATTCAGGTGTTTTTTTGGTATCATATTTTCTAAGAAAATGTACCAGCAAAAGGCTGTGAATACCAAATCCGAACAACACCAAAAGTGAAAAGAAGTAAAAGACAAGTATAAATGTTTCCATAAATGGATTTATTCACCCCTTTTATTAATAATATTACCAACCTGAAATAACAGATAGTAAAATGTCGTTTGCATTGTTTTTTAGTATATTTTTAATTGTTTCATTTCTTGCAACCATACCATCAGCAAGATCATAAAAATTATAATTTGAAAAACTCTTTTGCCAGATAAGTTTTTTATTAACATTATCATAATACTCTACCTGACAAGTTACTGTTATTTTCCTTTGTTTTTCTAACTCTGCTTGAGTTAGAGTTTGAATCTCTTCGCGAATGTCCGAAATTTGAACAATCAGTATTGCATCTCCCTGATTTTGACTAATCTTGAAAGTTCCATCCTTTTGGAATTGCGATATTAATTCATCAGTCATATAATCTTTAAACTCGGGTACACCAAAAGTTGTTGCATCAACCACTGTTGGTATTGATATTGTTTTCAAATAATCAGGGACACTACTTCCTTTAAATGAATAACAACCGCTTAAAATTACGGTAATTATCAAAGAACTTAGAATATATTTTTTTATTTTAATAATCTTTTTCAAATTTCCTAAAAAGAACAAATTCAAAATTAATAATAAAATTCAATTTGCAATATATTATTCTAAAAAATTATTTAGATATTATTTGACGAATATAAATTATTTTAATATAAATTTATGATAATATTTTTCATTATTTGTTATAATTTCTATAAATACTAACTGCTTTGAGCTTTGTGAGAATATAATCTTAGCATAATTTTGATTAAGTGAATTTTTATCCATCATTTGAATTTTTCGACCCAATATATCATAAATATTTATTTCCTTTATAATCTCTGCTTTATCAGATAACTGTATTAATAATTCATTCGTTTCAGGATAATCTATATATTTGATATTTTCATTAATATAATGGTTATCTTTTACACCTGTTGAAATCAAGTATGAGCTAAGTGAATTGGATAAATTAGTTCTATCGGTATCGCCCGCAAAAACTATATGAAATTGCCTCGTTTCATTTGGAGCGAGAGGACCGAAAAATTTCATTCCAACGACCATAGACCTATCATAAATTCTATTTGATTGCATTGTTGTACCGCTATTTAACGTGGCAATTTGCTCATTGTTTGTGAATAATTCAGTATAATCATAATCCAAGCCTGCTGCTTGCGCCTCGGAATTTATATCATCCGAATATGCCACCACTGCACAATATACTGGAGTCCCTGGTTTATAAGTTATCTCACCTGCTACTGCTTTGCCAAATTTGCTAGCAATGTCATTTGTAATTATATCAGAATAATACTCGCATTGATTGGAATCTGCGTTGTTTGCGACATCGAAATCAATATAATATCCCATTGCAACATCATTTAAATTACTTTTATTGATGTTTGTAAGAATTGCTTTAAAATCAATAAAATTGCTACCTTGTTTATATTTTTCTAATTGAACTTGTATGCCAATTTTATTATCTAAGCTTGCGTAATTATCATTAAAGATATTTATATTTTCATCAGGTGATATAAATTTTTTAACTATATAAAAATCATGTGTAAAAATTGATACAATTCTTTGCGAATTATTTGAAATCATAACGCCTGAACTTGGATTGGTACCACTACCATATATCTGATTTCCATAACCTTTTACAACAAAACCATCACCTAATAATGTAGTAGTGCCAAGTACAAATCCAAATTCACCCGCATCACCAAGTGAGAATTTTATTCTATCTGTTTCAAATGTTTTGTAGCTTTTTGTTGGAACGAAATTAAATTTAACAAAATCATGATAATCATTTTCACCCTCTATATCAAGTCTGAACATAATAGGAGTAGGATTATCTCTTGAGATTTTAAAAGTAAAATCGCCAATAGTTTTTTGCTCCTGTGTATTTATTGAATTGAGGATTATAACATCATTTATGATATTAATGCTTTTCAAGGGATCGTTTATTACACTTAAAGTAAATTTTAAAGTATTAGCGGGTCCTAGAATATTAGTTAGATCTATTCTTAAAATAACAGTATCGCCAGCATTAAATCGATCTTGAAGAATATTTTGGGTATTATAATATAAATAATTATTTGGTACAATTGCGGGCATACTCATTGGATTTGTCGATACAACTTTTAATAAATTTACTCTGCCCGCAATAAAATTCAAATCGACCAAGCCAATATTTTTTGTTTTTATATCATCTGTGCATTGGCGAACAAATTCTAATGCTTGGATAGGACTTAAATTTGGATATTTCGAACGTGCCAACGCAACTGCTCCCGATATGACAGGTGCAGCAAAGGAAGTTCCTCCCATTGCATTAATATAATTATTATTATTTCCAGTCCCAAGATTTCCCTGGCCTGGTGCAAATATTCTTACACAAGCTCCTAATGATGAACTTGAAGTAACATAATCGCTACCATCAACCTCGCCAACCCCTAATACCCCACGGCAACCTGCGGGATAGAAGGTATCATACCAGCTTGTTCCACTTCCAACATTACCGCCTGCAGCAACAATTGCAACTCCTCGCGCAATAGCATAGTCAATTGCATTTTGTTCAATTTCTGAAAATGGTCGCACAGATCCCCAACTTAAATTTAATACAGAAAATTGATGAACGCCCGCAAAAACAATTGATTCAGTCCCATAGAGTATATTATCAGAATTATCGCTTGTTTTTATAGGGAAAATTTTGCAATTCCCCGCAATTCCTGCAATTCCAATACTATTATTAAATGTTGCCCCTATGATTCCAGCAATTATACTACCGTGATCCCGATTCCCCTTTGTATAACCCCATTTTTCGCCCAATAAAATGCTCGAAAAATTAAATCCATTATAATCATCTATATAACCATTATGGTCATCATCAATATTATTATTTGGAATCTCTCCTGTATTGATAAAAAGTGAATTAACTAAATCGGGATGGCTTTGTGGAACACCGTTATCAGATATTGCAATTACAATATTTGAATTTCCCTTTTCTATTTCCCACGCTTCTTCAGGTAAAATGCTATCGAGTGATGATTGCATACTGAATAATGGGTCATTTGGTGTGTATTTTTGCAATTTATCAATATATGAAGGTTCTATTTTCTCAATGCCTTTATACAATTTCTGCAAATCATTTATTATTTGTTTGGTATTAACATTATTTACAAATTCAAGTATATATGTTCGCAGCAGGGGTTCCTCAGCTTTTAGCACTTTTTCTCGGTCGTAATTAATAGATTGAAGTTTGTTTTGTGTTCCAGAACTATATGTCTCCGAAGATTCACGAGCAAGTAAAGGTAGAAAATGTGAATTTGGATAATTTTTTTGAATTTTAGGTATTATTTGCTCTGCATCTTTTTGCGATTTGAATTTTATAAAAATACGATCTTGCGAAATTTGATATTCCGCAAATAAATTTTTCGCTGGAAATATCTGAACAATTATTGCAATAATTAATAAATTGATTATTACCTTAATACTTTTCAGCATAATAATATAAAATTAAAAAACTAAATTAAACAAAATTTATTTAATAATAACAGAAATTTGTTTTTGAATCTCACCAAATTCGCTTTCAAGAGCAATTTTTGTCGAGCCTTTCTTTTTTGGTATAAGCTGGTTTAAGTTTTGTGAGAAATATCGGTCATCATAAATTATTTGAATCGAAGGATCTAAGCCATTTTGAATTATTTGCAATTTTGCTGAAAATGGAACAATGACCTTGGAAGGTGCTTGCAATGTGTAATCTTCGTTAATTTTATATTCTAAGGCAACATCTCCTTCCTCGAAATCAATTAATGGTGTTTTCCGCAATGGGATTGATTTTATGAGATTATTTTCCCAATAAAGCAATGTAGTAAATAGATTTTCAAATTCGTAAATTTGATAGTCAGTTGCATAAATAGAGCCATTTTGAATAGGTGCAGCTGGTTCGTAAAGCGTTTTAATTGTGCTATCTTTATAGCCATAAATCTTATATTCAAAAAAATTACCGCTTCCCTCAAAAAAACCAACAATTAAGGCGTTATATGTGCTATCTATAAAATAGTTAGAGTTATAAATTTTTAAATTAGACGGATCGGATGTAAAATAAAAGTCATTAAAAATATTATTATATTCCTGTGTTGCTGGATTGAAAGAGTAAATGCTCATAAATGAAAATTGAACGAGTTCAGCAGAATGTAATCGAAATTTTCCAAGATATATTATATCTTCTTTATCTTGTCGAGTTAAATTATAATAGAATGAAGAATCAATATTTATAGGCAGCCAATAGATTTCATAAGCATTTTTCGAAAAAGAAATATATATTTTTCTATTTTTTATATCACAATAACGTACCACCAATTTTTCAATGGGGTGCATTAATGATGTTGATTGCAGAGCTTTAGCATTCTGCGTTATAGAATTATCGATGAATTTCAAATTTTGCTGGTGCGAAACTTGTAATTCTTCTTTGCCTTTACGTGTACAAGAAGTTGTTGATATTACTGCTGCAATAAATAAAAAAAGAATTAACTTAAAATAAAGCTCTTTATTAAAATTGATAGTTATTGCCTCATATTTATTCCAAAATTATTTCTTTTTTTGCAATTTTATTAATAGTTTCTGCATATAGCTTATGCTCGAAGGGTAAAATTCGTGCAGCAAGTGTCTCAGGAGTATCATCAGGTAATACCTCCACTTGCACCTGATTTAATATCCTACCTTTATCATATTCCTCATTTACAATATGTACCGTTGCTCCTGATACCTTATCGCCCGCTTCAATCACTGCCTTATGTACATTCAATCCAAACATCCCTTTGCCACCATATTTTGGAAGCAAAGCGGGATGTATATTTAATATATGATTCTTATATTTTCTGATAATTTCAATCGGAATCATTTTCATATAACCAGCTAAAATAATCAAATTAGCATTATGCTTATCCAAAATGTCTATTAACGCTTTCACATAATCATCATTACTTACAAACATCTTATCGCTAATATGATATGCGGGAATATTAGCAGCTTTGGCACGACGCAATGCACCTGAATTAGAATTATTCGATATAACACAAACAATTTCTGCAAGCAATCGCCCTTCTTTTTGCGCATCAATTAATGCCTGGAGATTTGTTCCTTCGTGTGATGCAAAAACTGCCAAACGCAGATTAGCCATAAATTTTGTAATTTGCTTATTTTTAATAATACAAAATTAAATAATTTGTATCATCTATATATAAAATGCAAAATATTCAAAAGCAAAATCAATCATTGGCTGATTTGCTAAATATTCCTAAAGATATTGTTCTTGCATCTTCATCACCACGACGTAAAAAACTTCTGGAAACACTTGGTATTTCTTTCCATATTATGCATCCAAAAATTGATGAAAATAACTTCAAAACCACAAATCCTATTGATATTGTTCAAGAGCTTGCACACCGTAAAGCAAAAGAAATTGCACTGCAAATTAAAAATGTTTTGGTGATTGGAGCGGACACAATTGTGGTTTGCGATGGCAAGTTATTTAATAAACCCTCCGACAAACAGGAAGCATTCAATTACTTAAAATATTTAAGTAACCGCACTCATACAGTTTATACAGGCATTGCATTATATGATAGCGATACAAATGAGTCGCTGGTCGCTAATGAACAGACACAAGTTAGTTTTCGTGAATTAGAAGATGACGAAATTTGGGCATATATCGGGACTGGTTCACCTCTTGATAAGGCGGGTGCCTACGGAATTCAAGACGATTTTGGAGCTGTATTCGTTAATAAAATTGTTGGTGATTTTTATAATATTGTTGGATTACCTTTAACGCTATTATATTTAAAATTAAAAGAATTTTCAAAAAATTATACTAAAATATGAAATCCTTTAGAGAATATTTGCAAGAAAATAAATTTTTTCTGAATTGTTAATTACTTTTCCTGTTAATGTAATTC
>DAOTPH010000099.1:0-7043 GCA_035451765.1 Bacteroidota bacterium
CCATGCAGCAGTTCAATGGCCGGGATATCCTTTGTTCAAACATGATAATGATTATAATTATCTAGGTTTCTTACCATATACTAATCATAATGTAAATGGTGTGATAATTGGCAGAAATGAACAATGGGCTCTCATCGAAACTTATCTCGAAAAGAAAAATGCAACATTATATCCCAATAACGTACCGTATCCAGGCTTATTACAATTTATTGAATCTGAATCAGGATATGCACGCATCGGGATGTTATTTGATACGGTAACATTTAACCCAAGAGTATATGGAAGTGTAAGTAAAGTTCCCGAAAGCAGCAAAATTGCATCAATTGTAGTAAATGCTGTACCATACAATATCGTTCTGGCAGGAGTTGAATGGAGGCATTGGGATACAATAGGAGTAGTGTTGCGTGCTATGCTTGATTATGCAGAAGCAAATGGCGGAAATGTTGTTCCAATTGAACTGATGAACTTCGAAGCACAACAAGCAGGCAAACGTGTAGATCTAAACTGGACAACCGCGAGCGAGGTTAATTCTCTGCGTTTCGATCTTGAAAAAGCAACCTTTGAAAATAATCTCCGCAGTGATTTTGTGAAATTCGATGAAGTTCCATCAATTGGAACTGCGACTACTATTTCACATTATGGTCCTGTTTCTGATAAAAATGTGCAATTTGGAAAAACATACGTCTATCGTATCAAAATGATTGATAAAAGTGGCGAGTTCAAATATAGCGATGAAAAATATGTCACTTTGCTTTCTGATGGTGTTGCTTTATCAGTTGATGGTGTATATCCAAATCCTGTTCAGAACTCAGGCAACTTGAATATTACGCTTGTAAATGAGGCTAATGTTCAAGTGAAGTTATATAATGTAAATGGTATGGAAATATCAACATTATTTGATGGAATACTATCAGCAGGAACAAAGGAATTGAGAATTGATGCTCAGAATCTTTCTTCAGGCGTTTATAATGCTGTAATTAAAATAAATGGCAATATATTCGTCAAATCATTTACAATTATTAAATAATCATTACAAAACCTCTCAACTTGCAGAAAGGCTGCCATAAAAAGGCAGCCTTTCTTTTTTTTATTACTAATATAAATAACTTGAATCAATATCCCGTGGTACACCTTGCAATTTAGCAATTGCATTATCGATTTCGGGTGTTATAACTGCGTATTTGCTTAATATTTCTCCTGCTTTTGCATAATCGCCCGTTGCTTCCGTTGTCAAAATTAAATTTGCAAGGTCCTTTACAGCATTCCAGAATTTGTCTTCATCAATTTTGTATTGCCCATTATTCCCCAATATTATTGCACCTTTTTCTCGCAAGTAATTAAATTGTATCAAATTTGCTTTTGCGTGTGCTGATTCAGTACCGAAGCGAATACTTCTAAAAAGACCCGCTAGATATGTTGCTTGAGCTTTTTTAATCATATTCGTATCGAATTCTTTTAAATTTAATAAGTGCAAATGATTATACATACTCAAAATATCAGCTTTGCATTCTTCAAGTCCGGAATATCTTTCTTTTAAAGCAGTGCGTACTTCTAATTTATCATTTCCATAGACGTATCCTCTGCCAAGTGTATGGCTGACTTCATGCAATGTCGTGAAGGTTATAAATGCATCTTCATCAATATATGGCAACAATTCTTTATCAAGTATAATATTTGCAATTGGCACAAGGTTCTTCTCAAATTTTGCTCTCATCATATTCAAATACATCGAATTTTTCCCACCCTTCGCTTCTCGCACTCGTGGATCATTTGGAAGAGATGCGGCAATAGTCTTTGTACCCTTTTGGCAATCTCCCCCATAATATGCAACATTTACAAGATTTAATTGGCTCTCAAAATTGATTTTTGAACGAATGAATTTTGGATCTTCAGGCAAATTTTTTTCAAAATAAGGAATATGCTTTTTGAACATCTCAAATTGCTTTATTGCCTTCCAATCTTTAACCATAACAACAGCTTCAAATGCTGCCTTATATCCAAACAGCTGATCTTGATATGTTTCGATTGGTCCAATTACAATATCGATGTTGCTGGATTTCACATCCATCCATTTCATATCGCTTTCGTAATAATCATTTGTTCGCAATGCTTTTGCTCGGGATATTAAATATTCTTTTAAAGCTTTATCATCGGCATAATTGGCAGCTTCTTCCAATTTGCTTGCAAGCGCCTCGATTTCAGGATAATATTTACTATAAGGGACAGCTTTTAATTTTCCATTTTCTCTAATTATAACTGTATATAAATCTTCGAATTGGGTTTTCAATGATGGGTCGTCGGTAATCGCTTTCTCAAATTCATCTTTTGTCATATCAATAGGATAAAAGCCAGCTCCAAGGGGCCGAGTTTTTGGTTCGCCAGGCATAAACCTTTCATTACCAAAAATCACATCATAAGGACCATAATTAATTCTCACATATTGCTTGAGCAATTCATTATCTTCACCTGAAAGCTTAGCAAGGGAATCTCTAACTTGCCTTGCGTCGTGTGCAGATTGTTGCCAAAAGATTTCATCAGCAATTTTCCCCGCTTCAGCAAGTTTGCCAAGTAAAATTTTTTCATTAGCCGATAAAAAAGATGTATCCACCTCAACTTTTACAGGTGCATAAGCTTTGATACGTTCTTTAACAGTGTCAATGTAATTCTGCTTACCCATTTGAACTCCTTCATTTTTTTGTTGGCAAGAAATTAAAATAAGAAAACACGGTATAAAAACCGCAATAATTAATCGTTTCATTTTTGACCTTTATTTGTTTTACAAATCTTAAAAAAATAAAATTAGTAATTTTGAATTATCTAAAAGCATAAAATCGACAAAATCTAAATGAGCAAAAAACCTAAAGAAATAAATTCTCTGAAAGTAGATAAGCTATTACTACCTCGTCCATCATATTCAAAGCATAATATAAAAGAGAATTTGAATACATTGCTTTTGATTTTGCCTTGGCTGATTGTTCTTGCTATCTTTTGGCTATATCCATTAATATATGCAGGATATTTGAGCTTAACTGAATACAACACGTTAACTGATACATCAGTATATATAGGATTTAAAAATTATGCACGTATATTTGAAGATGAATATTTTTGGATTGCTATAAAAAATACATTGTATTTTGTGGTTATATCAGTGCCAATTACATTGATTTTATCATTAATTTTAGCAGAATTATTAAATCAAAAAGTGGCAAAATTTCGCAGTTTTTTCCAAGCAGCTTATTTTATGCCATCGGTCACTTCGTTAGTCGTTATTTCGTTGATATTCACAAACTTATATGCAAAAGATGGATATTTAAATACATTATTTAGTATGATTGGATTGCCAATATCTGAGCGTGGATTTTTGCTCGATCCTTCAACAGCATTAAATTCAATAATTGCAATGGACGTCTGGCTTTCAGTAGGTTATTATATGATGCTATTTTTATCAAGCATGCAAACAATTCCCCATGATTTATATGATTCTGCAAAGGTCAATGGTGCAAATTTTTGGCAACAATTTCTCTATATTACCCTGCCTGGATTGCGTTCAACGATATTTTTTGTGATTATGCTGGATTTAATTAAAGCTTTTCAGGTATTTATTGAAATTTTTGTGATGACAAAAGGCGGTCCAATGTATTCGACCACTTCAATTGTTTATTATATTTTCGATACTGCTTTTAATCATACAGATATGATGGGATATGCATCAGCAATTGCTTACATTTTGTTCTTTTTCTTGCTTGCCTTATCACTTATACAAATTAAATTATCCGAAGAAAAATGAAAATCGATTATATAATTGTATTTATAATAAGTTATTTTATAGGGTCTATTCCATTTTCATATATTTTTGCGAAGAAATATAACAATATAGATTTAACCAAAGAAGGAAGCCGCAATTTAGGTGCGATGAATGCTTTTGAATCTACTCATAATATTTGGATTGGTGCTATGGTTTTGATTGCAGATTTTGCAAAAGGAGCTCTAACTACTGCAATTGCAATAAACTTCGAACAAACAATCGAAATAACATATTGCAGTGCAATTGCAGCTGTGCTTGGGCATAATTTTAGCATATTTATGAAATTCAAAGGAGGTCGTGGTCTTGCTGTCAGCGCTGGTGCATTTCTACTGATTAATCCGATTGCCATTATTACTTGGATACTCCTCTACTTTATTTCGCGGTATTCTATTTCACATAATGTACATATTGATAATCTTATAGCATGCGTGCTAACTCCTGTTGTCCTTATTTATTTGCCTGATTATTTGTTATGGGATTTTTCGATATTTAGCTTTTATGATATTCGTAAGCTGAGAATTTTAGTTGCTATTGTATGTTTATTAATTATTATTAAACATATTGAACCAATCTCTCAATTAATAAAAGTAAAAAAAACAAGTAAGAAAAAAGAAGATAAAACAACTTGAGCCATCAAGGGGATTCGGACCCCTGACCTACGCTTTACGAGAGCGTTGCTCTACCAGCTGAGCTACGATGGCATTTTCCATATTTACAAAATTAATATAAAATTTAAAATTATAAATAATTGAATACTTGAACCCACGATTTGAAGCGAAGGGTTAGATTTTCTACTCTAAATAAATTTAATCTATACACGTTTATAATTATTTAATAATAAAATGAAAGATAATAAATCTGAAAATCATCACGATTTAAAAGCTTACAATAATCGTGAATTTTTGCATAGCCCTGAAGCACGTACAATTCGTATTCTTTCTGAATATTTATATCCTGAACAATATTTCCGCAAACATAAAGTAAAAGGAACAATTGTTTTTTTTGGATCAGCAAGAAGTATGTCGAAAAAAGATTATGAAGAAGAGCTTGCCTCATTGCAAACCCAATTAGCAAATTCCATTGACCCAAAAGAAAGAGATGATCTTTCTTACGAAATTGAAGAGCTAAAATCCCGTGAAGATATTTCCAATTATTATGATGATTGTGTCGAAATTTCACGAATGCTTTCTGAATGGTTGAAAACAAATCCAACAACAAAAGGAATATATGTATGCACAGGTGGAGGTGGTGGAATGATGGAAGCTGCGAATTATGGTGCATCGCTTGCTAATTTGACTAATATAGGGCTGAATATAAGCCTCCCTTATGAACAACACCCCAATCATTATATCTCTAAAAATATGGTTTTGGAATTCCATTATTTCTTTATGCGTAAATTCTGGTTTGTATATCTTGCAAAAGCTCTTTTTGCAATGCCAGGTGGTTTTGGAACATTGGATGAACTTTTTGAAATTTTGACACTTCGGCAAACCCACAAAATCACAAAGCCTCTTCCAATTGTATTATATGGTAAAAATTATTGGGATAATCTTTTAAACTTTGATTATTTGATTAAAAAAGGAATGATTAAAAAAAGTGACCTTGATCTCTTTCATTTTTCTGATTCTCCCCAGGAAGCTTTTGAATATATAAAAAATGAAATTTTAAAAAACTACTCTACAAAAATAAAAAAGGACTTTGAGCAAGAATTTTAATTTTACTAAGTTATTTATAAAAGTACATTTAATGTTCCTTATACATAAGGATTTAAATTCTCTATGTTAAAATTCTCTGCATTATTTATAATCTTAGATTTCTGGTTCTTTAAACGCTGGACAAAATTTATACGTGTGCATTCCTATAACAACTTGTTTTATCAAATCCCCTTATGGATTTCTCTTGCATTGGTCCCTGTTGCATTCTATGTTTCTTATATAAAAATATTCAATATTTTAACTACATCGATAGATAATATCTTTTTTTCAGTAATAACTTTATGGTATGTTCCAAAACTGATAATTGTGCCAATCCAGCTTCTGATGGATATTCCCCGCTATCTATATTTTACAAGAAATTTTCTTGAAAAGAATTATCTTTTTTTTAAGAGAAATCTGAAAAAATTATTTGGGGTTTTATTTGCATTTAAATCCTTACCACAATTTCGGATGAACCTTGATAGGTCACTTGTATTTGAAACAAATGTAGAAATTGATTTTTTAGAAAAATTTAATGATAATAATAGCGAGGAACAGGCATCAATTATGTTTAAGAAAAGAAATGAATTAGGTAATAATGATAAAAAAAACCTGGCAAAGTCTTCTCATAGCGACTCAAGACGTGAATTTTTGAAAATTGCAGGTTGGGGAGCGGCACTTTTGCCTTTTAGTAGTATCTCTTATGGTGCAGTAAGGACTACATACAACTTTAAAATTATGAAGGATAGCATTTTCATTAATAATCTTCCTTCTGCCTTTGATGGGTTAAAAATTGTGCAAATATCGGATATTCACGCAGGGTCATTTATTACTGATAAACCAATGCAAGAAGTAGTTGATATAATAAATCATTTAAAACCTGATTTAGTATTTATTACTGGCGATTTTGTGAATTTTAGCGATGAGGAATATGATATAATTTCAGATAATATATCCAAAATTCACTCTACGTTAGGCAATTATGGATGCCTTGGCAATCATGACCACTTTATGCCCGAGAAATCTTTAAAGAAACTTATTCAAAAAATTGAAGTAAGCAATGTGAAATTACTCAATAACGAAAATACTTCAATTGTTCTAAATGGCGATAAACTTCAAATTGCAGGGATTGATAATATAGGTTATGGGCAACGTTTTGGAGATTTCCAAAAGGCTAATCAAAATCTCGATGAGGAATTTCCTGTTCTGTGGCTTGTTCATGACCCTACTAATTGGGACCCAAGGATGCGCAATAAATTTCGTTGCGATTTGGTACTTTCGGGGCACACTCATGGTGGACAAATTGGCATAAATATGCTGGGAAATGTTGTCACACCTGCGAGATTTGTTTATAAGCAATGGGCAGGACTTTATCAAGAGAACAATACACAATTATATGTCAATAGAGGGCTTGGCACAACAGGGCTTCCTGTGAGAATTTCAGTACCACCCGAAATTACTGAAATTACACTTAGGAAAAAATAAATATTTATTATTTATTGTTATGCACACATTATTGTCATTCAGAACGAAGTGAAGAA
>DAOTPH010000100.1:0-6990 GCA_035451765.1 Bacteroidota bacterium
AGTTTGTAACGATATTAATTAAGGCTGCGGTCACCACAGCAATTGGCAAATACTTTGTTTGCTTTTCAATTAAAAATCCAGCTGTTAAATTAATATAAATGCCATTGAAGAAATAACCAAATAATATAATCGGAACAATATCTAATCCCACCCAGTAATCAGACTTGATTAAACGCCCTCCTAAAAATGGCAGACGTACGACAAATTCAAGTGAATAAGTCCAAACTAATAATAACAACATAGCTACAATTGTAAATAAAGTAAAAATGCGCGAGAAAAGTTCTTTTGCATCTTCGTCCTTGTAATGATTTAAATAGAATGGTTTCCAGGCATATTCAAACACAGAGACAAAAAGCATCATAGGTATGCCAAGTCTATAATTAACACCATATATAGCAACATTTTGGGAATTAGTTAGCAAACGCATAATTGGTTTGTCTGCTACCTGCAATATGATACCTGAAAGACTCGCAGGAACGGTAGGCAAACCAAAAGCAAGCATTTTTTTAATCAATCGGAAATCATAATGAAATTGCAAATTTTTTAAAATGATTGGCAACATTATTAAAAAAGCAGCAGAGGAAGAAATAATTTGCGCTACAATTATTCCTAGCGCTCCATAATGTAGCACGACAATTAGAATGACATTCATAATAACATTTATAAGGATAGCAACAAAACGCAACATTGAGAATTTTACTGCTTGATTTGTTATTCTCAAATATGAAAAAGGAATTAAGACAAGTGCATCAAGGGCAGGAATAAGTGCTACTAAGCGAGTTATAGTCAGACTGTTTTGCAAATTGAAAAATCCTGAGATTTGTGGAGCAAAAATTTCTATAATTATGGTATTGATAAAGCATAAAAAAAGTATAGAAAAATAGGCATTAGAAAATACTTGCTTTGGATTTTCCGTCTTATATATTTCATAATAACGAAAAAATGAGGAATCCATACCATAAGAATAAGCAATATTCACAAAAGCTAAGATTGAAAAAATATTGATAATTTCGCCAACATCGTTCATTGGCAAGTAATTTGTGTAGAGCGGAGTCAATAAGAATGTAAGAAATCTTCCAAGTACATTTGCTATACCATAAATGATAATCTCTTTAGATAATTGTTGAATTCTTGAAGTTCGTGATACCAAATTGAAATAAAAAGTTATTTTAAAAAAAGCAAAAATACCAAAAGATTATTTAATTAAAGTTTTTAAAAAAATAAAAAAATTTTGAAATAATATTTAAATATTTATTATATTTGTAATTATCGAATAATTAAAAAGGAGTTTTTGTATGAAGCTAAAACAATCATTAACAAAAATCGCTATACTAATTTTTTTACCAATGGGTTTAATAACTCTTTCGAGTTGTTCAAGCAAAATTACTGAAGAACAAATGACACAGCTCCAAGAGCTTCGCAAGCAAGAAAGGTCATTGCAAGATGGCATTTCAAACAAACAAAACGAACTCAATAGAATTCGAAGCGAAATCAACTCACGAAAGGCAGAACTCAACAACTGCCAGAATGAATTGAATACAGTTAAAACACGTTTATCACAATGGCCTGATATTTGGCCTGATTACAAACCAAATAAGTAAGGGGAGGCAACAATGAAGAAAACAATATTATTAACAATTGTATTATTTACAGCATTTACATTTACTACTTTTTCCCAACAAGAGCTTCCACCTGCAAGCAAACCCGACCAGGAACTGACTAAGAAAGAAGCAGCAGCCAGGATCCTGGATTTTCAATCTCGTGTAGATAATCTTCAAAAGCAATTGAGCAGTATAGATGAGCAATTAAAGCAAGCTCATTCTGATCTTGACAAATTGAATGCAGACCTTACAAATTGCCATAAGGAGATATTGAATGTCCTTGGTGTGACTCAAGCTGACGTTGATGCTTTTAGGCAATCATTGGGAACAATAGAAGGCAAAGTAAGGGAACTTAAGTCCTTATCAAATGACCAGCTAATTGCCCGTCAAAACGAAGTAAAAGCATTAGAAAACAATTTAAACCAATTGCGTTCAAACAAAATCTCTGTTTTACCCGAATTTTTTGATAAAATAATATCACTTGCACGAGACATTAAGGGATTATATCGTGAGAAGAAAATTACAACATATACAGTTGGCACTTGGGCAGAAAATCGTGATTGCTTATGGAATATAGCAGGAAATATGGAAATTTATGGCGACCCATTTCTTTGGCCAAAGATTTGGCAATCAAATACCGATAAAATTAAGAATCCTGATATAATTCATCCTGGGCAAGTTCTTTCAATTCCCGACAAAGCTCCTCTTACGACAGATGAAAAGAAAGCTGAACGTAGATATTGGAGAAATAAACATGCTCAGATGGAAGCAACAAGTACTACTCAGCAGACTACAACACAACCAACACAGGAAAATCAACAAATCAAGCCAGGACCAAAAGGCGAGTAATGTTCTTCAAATTGAATTTTATTTATACCTCACTCCCATACAAATTTAGCAATGAGAGTGAGGTTTATTTTTTAATTTATATGCATTATGGAAAATATAGAGAAAAAAATTAATATTGATGATATAGATTCAAAGCTTCTTTTAGGATTAAATGATGAGAACCTTGATATATTGGAAAACCATTTCAATAGCAATATTAATATAAGGGGAAATTTAATTACTATTAATGGGCCTGCAGATGAAGTTCCAATTATAGAAAAAGTAATCGGCGAATTGAAATATTTAATTAAAAAAAATGGCGGATTAACTTCACAAGATGTAATTTCTGTAATAAGATTACTTGAAGTTAATGATAATTCAGATAATTACGAAAAAAGTCAAAGTGTAAGAAATAGTGATATAATTTTACATTCTGCAAAAGGTCCAATTCGAGCGCGAACACCAAATCAATTTGACTATTATCGTGCAGTTCAGGAAAACGACATTGTTTTTGCAATTGGTCCTGCAGGTACCGGAAAAACATACCTCGCCGTTGCAATGGCAATTGCTTCATTACGGCGTAATGAAGTATCAAAGATTGTTTTATCGCGGCCTGCTGTAGAAGCTGGTGAATCACTTGGATTTTTGCCCGGTGATTTAAAAGAAAAAATTGACCCGTACATAAAACCCCTGACAGATGCTCTCTCTGAAATGCTAACCCCCGAAAAATATCACACAATGTTAGATAAAGAAATTATTGAAATCACCCCACTTGCATATATGAGAGGAAGAACATTGAATTATTCCTTTATTATTCTTGACGAAGCACAAAATGCAACAATAACGCAAATGAAAATGTTCTTGACTCGCCTTGGTGTTCATTCTAAAGCGATTATTACAGGTGATATAACACAAATTGATCTTCCTTACAATTCCAAGTCTGGTCTGATAAATGCAAATCAAATTTTGCAAGACATAAACGGTATAAAATTTGTATATTTTAATGAAAAAGACGTTGTACGCCATAAACTCGTTGCTGATATTATCAAAGCTTATGAAAAAGATGGGAAAAAATCAGAAAATAATTAAAAATAAAACATATTACTATTGTGTTAACACTATTTAAAATAGGATTTATAGAATTTACCTTAATTGATTTGATTGATGTTGTGCTTGTCACTCTTATCATCGGTGGAATTTATTATGCTTTAAAGAACACAATTGCAATCCAAATACTTTTTGGTTTAATTATTCTGATTTTTTTCTCTTTTATTACAGAAGCAATCAATTTACGTGCTGTAAGTTGGATATTAAAGACAATTTTAAATATTTGGCTTATAGGTTTTATCGTATTATTTCAACCTGAAATAAGAAAAGCGTTGGTATTATTAACACGAAGTAGGATGTTTAGTGTCTTTTTAAAACCTGAAATTTCTCAAACATTGGACGAAATAGTTGATGCAGTAAAAGAAATGGTAAGCAAAAGAATTGGAGCATTAATAGTATTTCCAAAATCGCAAAATGTGCAAATGACTATTGATACAGGAATTCCTTTGCAAGCAAATGTATCAAAAGAATTAATATTGTCAATATTTAATACTAAATCGCCACTACACGATGGTGCGGTAATTATAGATGGCCAAACTATAACAGCCGCAAGATGTATTTTGCCATTATCATCTGTATCGAAATGGGAAGGAAGAAATTTAGGGACGCGTCACCGTGCAGGACTGGGTTTATCTGAACAAGTCGATGCTGTCGTTCTTATAGTCTCTGAAGAGGTAGGAAGTATATAAATTGCACATCGTGGTTCACTGAAATTAAATATACCTGTCGAAGATTTACAAAATACTTTAATGAAATTATTGACAGAATAAATACGAATCTATTTATTTACTCTTTCAAGATATGCCCCAGTTTCGGGATTTACCTTGATAATGTCGTTTTCTTCGATAAACAAGGGGACTTGAATAGTAGCGCCTGTTTCTAACACTGCAGGTTTCAAAACATTTGTTGCTGTATCACCACGCAATCCTGGTTCAGTAGAGACAACTTTCAGGCTAACTGCTGTAGGAAGTTCTACTTCTAACACAACCCCATCATGAATGGAGAGCATAGCTTCTTGGCCTTCTTTCAAGAAATCTGCACTTTTGCCCACAATTTCTTCATCAACAAATATTTGTTCATAGGTATTTGGATCCATAAATACAAAATGATTACCATCTCGATAAAGAAATTGGTAATTGTTTTTTTCAACACGAACAAATTCAATGTTTTCACCTGAACGAAAGCGATTTTCAATAATTCGTCCAGTTTTGATATTTCTCATTTTTACTTGATAAAATGCTCGCCAATTACCTGGTGTTCGATGTTCGGACTCAACAATTACGCATAGATCACCATTAAATCTTATTATAGCTCCTGGTCTTAAATCAGATGTAGTTCCCATATTTGTAAAATTTAAATTAATAAAGATTACAAAATTACGAAAATTTCAAAAAATTTTTTAAAATGAAATTATTTGATTGAAAGGAAAATATTTTAATAATGTTTAGATTCTCCACACATCATTTATAAATTATTAAATGCTCCACAGATGTATTTAAGTTATATGAATAAACAAGTATATACATTCCTGATGGAAGCGTTGGTACATTAAATGAATAACTATAAACGCCTTTATCGAAATTTCTATTAATTAGTTCAGATACTTTATTACCTATTACATCATAAAGTGAGATATTTACGTCTGAATTTTCTTTAATCCCAAATTTTAAGTTAAAAGAACCATCATTTGGATTAGGTACTGGTGGTTCAATAAAGGAAACATTATTATTAATCTCGACTTGAATAAGTGTATCCATACAAACACTAAACATTTCAATTTGAGATAAATCTATTTCTTTCGTCTGGCAGCCATAATCAATATTAGCTTTAATATCTGTTAATTTATCTTTATTAAGAACTCCCATTATTTTAAATTTTGCAATATTTCCTGAAAAAGGTGTAGAGATGACTCCATTTCCCTCATACAAATCATAATTATCAAGAGGATATGGGGTTATTTTCCATAGCCAATTAGACAAATTAGATGGAACTTCAGAAAAATTAAGTTGAATTACTTTATGATTATAAACGATATTCATTTTAATTTTCGAAACATCTTGATTCAATTTAGGAATTATAGCTTTAATTGTAAAATCCTTCTCTTGCCCTGGTAAGAAAATATATTTATTTTCTATACCTGCAAGGGAAATCTCTTCACCATAACCGACTAGCTGGATAATAATGGGAATATTGAAACTATTGGGAATGCTCAAGATAGCTGTATGTTTACCTGTATGAGATGGAGTAAAGGCCAATTGGATAAATATACTATCAAGATTAGTTATTATGGTATCAGAGTTGCTTAAAAGGGCAAAATCATTTTTATCATAACCGCTTATTTGTGCTTGTGAAAGATAAAGCAAAAGGGTTGTATCGGGACTTATATTATGAATTGCCAATTGAGATACTATTGGGATACATAATAAAGATGAGCCAAAATCAAATGTAGGTGGATTATCAACATCAATTGCTGAGCAGACAATAGTAAATCGTGTTTCTTTCCAAAAATCATGGAAATTAGCATCATAATCATCGGCAAAAATTGCAATAGTACCTGAGGAAGGAGATGCAGAAATTGGTGTGAAATCCACATTAAAAATTTCCTGCGATTGAGGTGGTATTATAATATTTTGAGGATCTGCACCAGCACTCCATTTAAATGTATTATCGGGTGAAGTTAGAAAAATACGACTTATTGTCAAATCAGAAAATTGTTGAGTATTTACTATTTTCAATGATGCAGTTGTTGTTTCAGAAGGTTTAACAATCGTTCCACAACTCCAATCATAAGTAAATTGAGGATAAAAGCCGTGTCCCTTTAGATCTACTCGCATATCATTTGAGCCTTCTTCATTGCCAACTGTAAAAATAATTGCATTAGAATATTGAACTTCATCAGTTGGCAGAAATGAAATTGGGAAATAAGTAGTATCTTGAGGTGGCAAAATAATAGGCAAATTTATAGGTTGAACGTATGAAAATTCATTATTAGCGATTGGGGATTCAAATTTAATTGCAGTAATTTGATAATTTACTTTTGTCGGATTATAGATAGCAATTGAAGAATCATAGGATTTATTGATTCTGCGAACTTTCCAATCAATTTCTCCCGGTGGTAAAGGTTTATAATTGATTCCTTCACCAATTAAATAAATATTATGATCACCGCAAGGTTTATTCATACGAAGAACAAGGCGAGCAACTCTTTGTCCTGTAACAATTGGACTAAAGATAATTTCAGCACTATAATAAGACTTTTTTCCGATAGTATCGCTCGAAATTTTATGCAGTCCGAAATCCGAACCATTTTGCCCTTGAATAATTGGATCAATGATTAATTCGACATTATTATAATTTTTAATAAGTGTATCAACTCTTATTGTATCACGAGATCCAACAAATACAGATCCACAATAGATAGTATCGACAATATCTGTCAAACACTCACCAATGC
>DAOTPH010000101.1:0-6941 GCA_035451765.1 Bacteroidota bacterium
GTAATTTGATATAATTTTCTCTTCCTATTTGATTGAAAATTTCAAGTTGTGTTTCTTTAGGGATATAATATAATCCCCCTTCTTTATTCCATATAATTTGAACAAAAATCATATCGCAACTTGGTTGATATTTGTTCTTAAAACTATTTGCACTTGCTGAATCTACTGTCCATATTAATTTTACACCTGAAAAGCTTCGACCTGTGATCGTCTTTATTGAAATTGGTATATTATAGACTTTAACATCCACTTCTGGTTCTGTGATTGGAATTTCAGTCTCAACATTGGCTTCCCCAAATTTGTAAATCATAAATGCAACAACTATTCTTTCCCGCAAGCTACCAACTTCCATTCCTATTTTCCCTGCTCTTGAACTTTCTAATTCTGCAATATAAAAAAACTTGGGTAATTTTTCCTGTATTTTTCTAATAGAATCTGAATTTTCAAAAACTTTTCTAATTCTTTTATCCATAAATTTTCCCAAGCATTATTCAAAATTAATAATTTTTTTCAAAAACTTTTCATTTCTCTTCCCAAATACTCTTCCACACCTTCCTCTAATGTGTGGAAATGCAAATTGATGCCTGTTGCGGAAAGCTTGCTTATATCAGCTTGAGTATAATATTGATATTGCTTCTTTATATCATCGGGCATATCGATATATTCTATGCTGGGTTGAATTCTCATTGCTTTAAATACTGCATTTGCTAAATCATTCCAAGAGCGAGCTTTGCCTGTGCCTATATTATAAATACCTGCGATATTATTTTCGTATAATTGCCACACAATATCAATTGCATCTTTAACATAAATAAAGTCCCGCACTTGTTCGCCATCAGCATAATTTGGATTATATGATTTGAAAAGCCTGATTTTCCCCGTATTTTTGACTTGAAAATATGCTTTTGTGACCATACTTGCCATATCATCTTTATGCAGTTCGTTCGGACCGAATACATTGAAAAATTTCAATCCCACGAACACTTTATCAAGCTTTTGTCTAATTACCCATAAATCAAACAAATGTTTCGAAAATCCATAGCCATTGAGTGGCTCAAGCTCATCATAAATTTCATCTGAATAACCTTTTGAGCCATCTCCATAAGTTGCTGCACTGCTGGCATAAACAAAGCGCGCATCATTTTCAAGCGCAAATTTTGCTAGTTCTATGCTGTAATGTAAGTTGTTTTCAATTAAATAGTTCATATCTTTTTCAGTAGTACGGGAGCAAGCACCAAAATGGAAAATTGCATCTATATTTTTAAAATTTTCTTTAATATCGAGAAATTCAGATTTATGAATTATATCTATAAATTTTTTCCCAACAAGATTTTTCCATTTATCAGAGCTTCCAAGATTATCGACTATAATTATATCATCAATTCCTTTATTATTAAGAAATTCCAAAAAATTAGAGCCAATAAATCCCGCACCACCCGTAAGAATTATCATTTTCCAATTGATTTTAGAAATATTGGCATAAATTCATCGCAAGAATCTTTTAATGCCTTATCTATTTCAGGTGTTAATTCTTTTACTTTTATTATATTAGCTAATAAATCGCTTTTCTGATTTCGCATAAATTCCAAGAAATCACGTTCGAATTGCTTGATTGTATTCAATGGCAATGAATCAAGATAACCATTTGTTGCTGCATAGAATAGCACGACTTGCTGCTCTGTTGGAATAGGTTTTAAAGTTGGTTGCTTTAAAATTTCGGTAATTACACGGCCACGAGTTAATTTTTGCATTGTAGATTTATCCAAATCGGAGCCAAATTGAGTGAAAGCTTCTAACTCACGGAATAAGGCATGTTCAATTTTCAATTTTCCTGCGATTTTTTTCATTATTTTGATTTGTGCATCGCCACCGACACGCGAAACGGAAATACCTACATTCATAGCAGGGCGAATACCTGAATTGAACAATCCTGGCTCGAGATAAATCTGTCCATCCGTAATTGAAATAACATTTGTAGGAATATAAGCTGCAACGTCGCCCGCTTGGGTTTCAATAATTGGAAGTGCAGTTAGCGAGCCACCACCCAAATTATTAGACAATTTCACAGCACGTTCGAGCAAACGGCTATGCAAGTAGAAAATATCACCTGGATATGCTTCACGTCCTGGTGGCCTACGAAGCAATAAGCTGACTTGACGATAAGCAGCAGCGTGCTTTGATAAATCATCATATACAATCATTGCGTGACGCCCATTCTCACTAAAATATTCGCCAATCGAGCATCCACTATATGGAGCGATATATTGCATAGGTGCGGGGTCAGATGCATTTGCGGCGACAACAACGGTATATTCCATTGCTCCGTATTCTTCCAATGTTGCTACCAATTGTGCAACAGTCGATGCTTTTTGTCCAATTGCAACATAAATGCAATAAACTGGTTCGATTCCGACTTGCTTTGCTTCAGGAGTATGGGTAAATTTTTGGTTAATAATTGTATCAACTGCAATTTGTGTTTTACCTGTCTGGCGGTCACCAATGATCAACTCACGCTGCCCACGCCCGATTGGTATCATTGCGTCGATAGCTTTAATACCTGTTTGCAATGGCTCTTTAACAGGTTGCCTATCAATAACTCCATGAGCTTTGCGCTCTATTGGAAGGAACTGATTTATTTTGATTTCTCCCTTTCCATCAATTGGTTCCCCGAGTGGATTAATAACCCTACCTAGCAGTTCATCGCCAACGGGAACGGATGCGATACGTTTTGTGCGTTTTACAACATCTCCTCCCTTGACAAGCTTATCTTCACCAAAAAGAATAACGCCAACGCTATCTTCTTCAAGATTTAGCACCATGCCCATTACATCATTTGGGAACATTACAAGTTCGCTTGCCATAACTTTTGATAATCCATAAACTTGTGCTACTCCATCGCCCAATTGAAGCACAGTTCCTACTTCTTCAATATCGATTTCCTTTTCAAAACCTGTTAATTCCTTTTTTAATATTGATGATATTTCTTCAGGTTTTAATTCATACATTTATTTAATTCCTTTATTTACTAATTAGATAAAATATTATTTAGTGTTTCTAATTGCTTTTTGACCGATGCATCATAAAGAAAATCTGCAAATTTCAATTGAATTCCGCCAATTATTTTTGGATTAACTTTATATTTTGGAATAACATTCTTATTTATCAAGTTGGATATTGATCCTATTATTTTTTCTTTTGATTGTTCATTTAGCGGATGTGCTGAGATTATTTCGACTTCAATAAGATTATTCGCCTCATTATACATATCGATAAATTCAACTAAAATATTAGATAGCAAATTTGCCCGATTTTTCTTTACAACAAAGATTAAAAATTTAATTATAATATCTTCAACATTGCTTCCAAAAACATCTTCAAGAATTTTGATTTTTTTATTTGGATTGATAATCGGATTTTTCAACAAAAGCGAAAGCTCCCTTGAACTTTGCAATATACTTTTTATATAAATAATATTATTATGTATTATTTCCATTTTTTGCTCATCTTGAGCAAGCAAAAATAATGCTTTAGCATATCTTTTCGCAATTCGTTTTTCGGTCATTTTCTAAGTTGTTTAATTTTTTGAAAGCTTTTGAATATATCCCTCGATAAGTTGATAATCCTTTTCAGGATTTAATTTTTCTTCTAATATCTTTTCTGTTGCTTGTACCACAATAGTTCCGATTTCCTTCTTTAATTCCTTAAAAGCTTTTTCTTGAGCCATTTCAATATCTTTCATTGATTGCGCAATTTTTTCTTGACGAATCTTTTCTGCTTCCTCTTTTGCCTTTTGAATAATTTCATTTGCAGCTTGTTTTCCCTGCTCAATTAATTGGTTCATTTGTTTTGTTGCATCTGCCAATTTCTGTTCAGTTTCTGCAACTAATTCATTTGCGCGTTTATTGGCTTCTTCTGCATTCTTAATTGAGTCATCTATGCTTTTCTCACGATTTGAAATTGCTTTTGCAATAGGTTTATAGGCAAATTTTATAAGTAGAAAAAGAAAAATTAAAAAATTGACTATAGACCAAATCATTAAACCTGGATCGATAGAAAGAAGTTTTTCCATAATATTTAATCAAAATTAATCTAAAATTATATTAGAAATTATATAACAATAAAATTCTTCATTGAAGAAGAATTTTATAAAATAATCCAAATTTCCTTTAAATTACTTTAACGCAAGCAAAAAGCTAATAACTTCAGCAAATAGTGCAATACCTTCAATAAGAGCAGCAGCGATGATCATCATAGTTTGTAATTTGCTATATGCTTCAGGTTGACGACCTGCTGCTTCCAGTGCCGATCCTGCTAATTTACCAATTCCGAGACCTGCACCAACCACTGTGACTGATGCACCGATTCCAGCTGCCAGATATGATAATGCTTGAGGTTCCATGATTATTCCTTTTTTTTGATTTATTAATTAAAATAAGAATTAGTTTTCATTTTAATGCTCCTCAGTATGCGGACTTATTGCAAGCCCTACAAATACCGAAGTTAAAATTGTAAAAATATACGCTTGAATTACAACTATAAGCAATTCAAGAAAATACACAAATAATACAAATATACTTACAAAAGGTACAACAGCAATCATTTGGAACAAAAATATTAATCCTAAAAGGCTCAATATTACTACATGCCCCGCTGTCATATTTGCAAAAAGACGTATAGTCAGAGCAAAAGGCTTTGTAAACATTGAGATTATTTCAATTGGTACCATTATGATAACAAGATATATTGGGGCACCTCCTGTTAGCTCTTTCAACCATCCCCATAATCCTATTTCTTTTATTGAACTTCCATTTATTACCAAAAATGCTGTCACGGCTAATGCTGCTGTGACGGCAATATTTCCCGTTGGAGTATGCGCACCCGGTAATAATCCAAGCATATTCATCATTAATATAAATAGAAATAAACCAATGAAATATGGTGTTAATTGTGTTGCTAATTTATAATTTGGGATAGTTGGTAAAACAATTTCGTCTCTTACAAATTGAAATGCATATTCAAAAATATTTTGGATGCCATGCGGCGCCTTTTTCTCACGATTTTTATACTTCCTTGCTGATATGAATGCGGCAATGAGAATTATCAACATTCCTATCCATTCGTAAAACACAAGAGAAGTTACTGACAAATCAAGCTTCGGTGGTGCCCCCGTTTCCGCTCGAACAATTTCTTTATGTACTTCTTTATAAATACCTTTCTCATTCATTGCCTTCATTGATGAATAAAAATAAAATTTATCATCATAAAGTATAACAGGCAAATCTAGATGAAATGCATTGAAATAGGTAACCCCGTGATGATTGAGTAATTCGGAAGTTAATATATTATTGAACAAATCACCACTCCCATTCCCTGATTGCTGTACACTTGTTGAATTAGTCATATTTTGACTTTGCTGCATATTTTGGTGTTGGGATTCTTGAACTTCTAAAGGATTTGCCATAATCTTAAGAAAAATAATTACAAAATTAATAAAATTTACATATATTTTTATATTTTTTGTTTATTTAATAAGAGAATTTCTATAATTAAAAAACAAAAAAGACTTGCACCAAATGTTATTCCAAATGCAGCTGTAATCAGATGCATTGGCTTTGCAATAAATAAAATAAATAAAAATAGCAAAATCAATTTGCAAAACATTGCTATGCCCCATATTTTCATAGTTGTTTCAATTGATTTATTCTTTATCAATTTAAATACTAATAAACTAATAAAAAAAAGAATTATGTTGATAAATAAAGCTGCAAGAATAGAGGTAAGCATTTGTTTCAGTCTTTATTATACCTTTTTATTGTGCGGAAAAAATTATAGAAACCAACAATAATGCCCACTATTAATAAAATAATTAGCCAGAACTTTGTTCCATTTTTTTTATCCAGCCACGAACCAATCAATCCCCCTAAAATAATTGGAGTCACAAGTTCAGTGCCAAGATTCAAAAAAGGTCCCGCAGATTTCCACACTGAATTATTTTCCTTATTATCTTTATTATTTTGCATCTATAAATCAATATCCATATTCTAATAAAGTTTGAAGGATATCTTGTTTATATACATTTTGACAACCCCCTAACCATTGATTATTAGGTATTATCAAAAGCTTACCAAATGATGCTGGATTTGTGAAATCAAAATTTGACGTTGCAAGCACAGTCTCTTCATCCGGGCGGAATTCATTATCTATATCGTGAACCTCAATGCTACATGCAATTTCAAATATATTCTTTGTAAATTTTAAAGGATCTATACTAAGAATATTAAAAGGAATGCGAATTTTCATATTATATCCATTTTTGATAAGATTTGAACTTGTTCGTAGATAAATAGTTGATAATTGCTGGAATGATGAAACGTAATCATTAGATGAAACATTCACAAATGATGGAATATCTACAAAATCCCCTGGTGCTAGGGTAAAGCAATAGACTCCTTTTGCTTGATTAGACGGGAAAATAATATTTGAACCTTTGATTTGATAAGGAGTTATATCTTCACCTGATAAGTTCGTATTAAACCAAATATTTACAAAATCGCCTGTGCAAGAATCGCATCGTTTTGGAATTATCTTGTCGTCATAAATATTGATATTGAAATACAGATATTCATCGTCATAAACAGCATAAACCTCGAAATAACAATCCTCGGGACCTTGCCAAAAATATGCACCTTTGATTGCATTTTCTACTTTATCAATTGTTAATTTATTCTGATATCCTGTATAAATTAACCTCCCGCGATAATATGCGGGAATGAGGCTATATTCGTTCCGATATTTTTCAAAATTTGTTTTATTTTCGGTGATAACATCCCGCACCTTTAAATTCAGATAATCTGTATTCTTATCAATAGTATAAAAATCTAATTTAGTTGATGAAAATTTTTCTGAATTAATTAGCACACCTTTATCAAAACGATACCCAT
>DAOTPH010000102.1:0-6934 GCA_035451765.1 Bacteroidota bacterium
TTAAGCTCGATGCAAGGTTCAATGAAATATCATATTTTTTGATTTCTTGATTATAAATCTCATCAATATCTTTTCTTGAAATAATTCCAACAATTTCGTGAATATTAAGTTCATCACACACAGGAAGATAATCTGCCTTGCTTTGACTCATTAAGTCCCATACTGTTTTTAAATTATCATTTGCTTTAATGATTGGATAATTTTTATTTACAATTTCACCTGCAATAAGAAGTTCACCTAATATATCCTTGTCAAGCAGTATTTCTCGCACTTGTTCTATTGTTATTAAACCAATAAAATTATTATTCTCATCTACTACAACTAACACAGATATATTATTTTGTAGCAGATTAGTAATAATTTCTCTTAAATTTTCATTTTCTTTGATAACAGTAAATTTGTGATTGTATATCTCACTGATAGGTATGGAATTTAATATAGTTAGTTCAGTTTGACGGGGTAATAGAAGATTATTTTGTGCAAGAGGTTTCATATAAATAGATTCTCTACTTAATCTACGTGAAATAACAATGCTAATTACACAAGTTATCATTGTTGGTAATATAAAATCTTGATTTTTTGTTAATTCAAAAATCATTATAATTGAGGTAATCGGAGCATGCATTGTACCTGATAATAAACCCCCCATTCCAACAATGACATAAGCTTCAGGCTTAGGTGCTAATTCAGGAGAAATACTATTAAAAATAAAACCAAATAATGACCCTAAGCAAGCTCCTATAACTAATGTAGGTGCAAAAACACCTCCCATTCCACCTGAACTTAGTGTCAACGAAGTTGAAAATATTTTTGCGAACACTAAAATTAATGCGACGTACCAAATTATATTATTTTTAAGTAAATCTTCGATAGTATCATATCCTGCACCCAAAATTTGAGGAAGGATTAAACCTATAGAACCTAAAACTAAACCCCCAATTATAGCTTTCAAATATTTATTAATGTGAATTTTTGATTTTACAAAGTCCTCAAACCAATATAGAAATTTTATAAAGAAAGATGAAATCAAGCCTGAGAAAATTCCAAGTACAGCAAAAAGCAAGAATTCAAAACCATTATGCAACTGATAATGCACAGATGAAAATGAAGCAATATCCCCCAAAATAGAGCGAGATACAAATGTGGCAAAGACTGTTGCAATTACGACTACAGAAAATTGATCAAAATGGAAATCCATTAAAATAATTTCAATTGCAAATAATGCTCCTGCAATAGGTGCATTAAAAGCAGCGGCAATTCCCGCCCCTGCTCCAGCTGCAGCTAGAATTTGCATTCGTCTAGGATTCACATTGAATATTTTGCTAATAAATGAACCAATTCCCGCTCCTAAATAAATTGCTGGTCCCTCTGGTCCAACACTACCCCCTGTTCCTATTGTAATAGCCGATGTAAAACCTTCAATTATTGGGGCAATTGGTTTTATTAATCCGTGCTTCACAAGTATAGAATAAATAACTTGGGATACACCATGAAATTTGGGTTGTATTAAGAAAAAATGCATAATCAATTGTGTAATTATAAATCCAATTGATGGTAAAATCACTAAGAATATCAAGAAATAGTTTGGAAATTGATTTGAAAGGAGAAAATTATTGTGAAAAAAGAAATTAGTGAAAAATTCAATTAAAAGCTTCAGTAATACTTCAGCAAAACCCGTTAAAATTCCTATTATTATTGCAAGGGAGAACACAAATACATATTCCGTTTGGGAAATAGATTGATATACTTCTTTCCCTAAATTTCTATATTGATTTTTACTATACTGTATTTGTGGTTTAATTTTCATTTTGGATTTATCTGCTGAACATTTTCAAAATGTTCAACGAATTCCATTATGTTTACGAAATTAAAATTTGCTTTAATATTATAATCGTCACCGATAAAAATTGTTTTTACACCTGCTCTTTTTCCAGCTTCAACATCGCTTAGTGAATCACCGACCATAAAGCTTAGATTTGGATCTATATCATATTTTTCAATTGCTTCGAGTATCATTCCTGGATTAGGCTTTCGGCGATAATCGTTTTCGCTTGCAAGAGATGTGCAGATAAATATATCATCTAATTTATAGTTTGTTTTTTTTTCAAGTTCATTTTGCATATAATTATGAATCTTCTCTAAATCATTTAATGTCATTAAACCCTTTCCAATACCTTGTTGATTGGATATCAGTATTGCAAGGTAGTTGCTCTCTTTTATTTTTTTTAAAAGATTAAAAAAATCCTCAATAAATTTAAATTCTTCAGCTGATTTGACATAATCCCCAATCAATCGCTCATTAATTATACCATCTCTATCCAAAAAAAATGCTTTATTTTTCATTGAACAATTCAGAAATTATATCATCCATTTTTTTATAAATAATCTCCCAAGAATGAGTATTGAGAATATGCTGCCTTCCATTTACTGATATTTTCCTAGCAAGTTCATCATTCTCAAGAACTTCAATTGCTAATTGAGCAAGTTCAGCATCATTATTACCAATCATTAAATGTTCTCGATGAATTCCATAAATCCCCTGATTTCCTGAAAGAGTCGTAACAACGGGTGCACCTGCGCTCATAGCTTCAAGCACCTTGTTTTGAATGCCCGAGCCTCCAAGATGTGGATGCAAAAATACCCGTGCTTGCTGAAGATATGGAGTGAAATCAAGTACATTCTCATATAATTCAATATTAGGTAATTTTGAAAGTTTTTTTATCATATTTGGAGCTCTTGCGCCAATAATTTGAAATTTTATATTAGGGAATTTTTGTCGAATAATTGGCAAGATATTGCCAACAATTCTCATTATCATCAAATCATTCGCCCATAAATCCAATTTGCCCGTAAAAATTATATTTTTTCTTAAATTAAAATCTGCAGGAACATATTTATCGACATCTGTACCATTTGTCAATAGTTCGTATTTCACATTTGGATTCCATTTTTTTGAAAATTCGATATCTTCTTTAGTTACAAAAGTAACAATATCGAAATAGTTCATTATGTGGGGTTCGTAATGTTTTAATGAGGCAACTTCATAAGTGCGCGCAAATTTTTGAATTAAATTTCTGCTATCTTTTGCCGAACGCGATTGATAAAGAATGCGCGAGTCTTCTGCTATTAATATCTTTTTATATGGTAAATGCTTAACATATTCTGCTGTTCTCATAAAAAAGCTAATAATTAAATCAGGAGTTTCAGATTTTAGATATTCCTCAACTTTCTTTTTAAATGCATTTTGATAATAAAAATAGATTTCCAATGGCTTTAATTGATATAATCGAGGGATAGAAGCAAGACTTGCTTTTATTGGATGCAACGGAATAACATAAACTTTAACTCCAATATTTTCAATTACTTTTTGAAATTCGTGGTAATTTTCATGTCCTTGATAAAATGTGATAAGACTAACATTATGTGATTTAGCTAAATGTTGCAATAAATGGAAAGATTTGATTCTATCGCCACCAATCATTGGAAATGGCATTCTTGCAGATAAAAAAAGTATGTTCAAGAGAAATTCAAAATATTAATTTTTGCAAATTAAGAATAATAAAAAAAATGGAATTTATAATTCATTTAGATATTGAAAGAATTCATCAGAAATTCTTTGCCATTCAATTTTGAACCAGGGAGTAAATTCTGAATTCTTGCGTCTTAATTCATCGTCAACCAGAGAAAGTGAGATATATTTAATATCTGAAATTTCATTCATATTTGGATAAATTGGACCTGTATATTTCCCTACAAAAACACTGCACAATTCTCGTTCGCAACCAATATTGTCAAATTGTGCAAAATATTGAAATTTAAAGAGATATTGTAATGGAGTATCTAATTCAATACCAAGTTCATCTTTAATTCGCCTATTTGTTGCAAATTCAACTGATTCATCTTTTCGAGGATGGCTGCACACTGAATTTGACCAATAATTTCCCCATAGAAGTTTATTATGACTTCTTTTTTGCAAAAGCAATTCTTTTTTATCATTAATTAAAAAAATAGAAAAAGCTCTATGCAAAACTCCATTGTCTTGATGACATTTCTCTTTTTCAAGGTATCCAATTTCATTATCATTTTCATCAACTAAAATAAGAAGTTCATTATTAAATGAAACGATATTATTTTCCATAATAGATAATTTTAATTAGAAATATCTGTTATAATTGTCTGGTAGCCTGCTCCTTCAAGTGCTTTTGAAATTTGCTCACGGTTTTCGGGGCAAAGAGCAATCATTGCACCTCCACCACCGCCTCCTGTGAGCTTAGCGCCAAGTGCCCCATTATTTCGTGCTATTGTTATCATTTCTTCTAGGGTCAATGTTGAAACTTGTAATGCATTAAGCAATCCGTGATTAAGATTCATTAAATAGCCAATTTTTTCAAGGTCATAAATTGCAAGAGCATCAAGTGCTTGCAAAGTAATTTCATTTATTTCTTGAAATATTGATTCATAAAGTTTTGGATTCTTTTCCCAGCCATCGCGAACTTTTCTAACCATTTTTAAAGTTAACCCTTCCTGACCGCTTAATCCAATTAATATTGGCAATGGTTCTGATAATTTTATTGGTTTTGTTCGTGGCTTGGCTTCTTTATTATATAAAAGCAATTTTCCATACGTGGCAATTGTATTATCGATACCTGATGGGGTGCCGTGAACAATTGTTTCAGCTTCAAAAGATAGTTCATTGACTTGCTCATCAGATAGATTTAGATTAGCATATTTACTTAATGCACGAATTATCGAAACTGCTAATGCCGCTGAGCCTCCCAAGCCCATTGCACGAGGAATTTGTGGGAATACTAAAATTCGCAGATTTTCTTTATTTAATTCTAATTGTTTTAAGATATGCTCAATAGCTTCGGTCATAGAATTTTTTTCTTCGTCTGTGTTCTGCTTTATTTTTTTATCAACTTCTCTAAATAAATCGAATTCCATACCCCACCGGGGTATAATTACAGTAGATTTATCATCAGATTTTTCAACTTTTGAGCGAATTGCATAAGGTATTGGAGCAGCAATTGCATTATAGCCATAAACTACAGAATGTTCTCCAAATAATATTACCTTACCATTTGCAGTAGATAATTCACCTTCAGGAATCTGTTTTTCTTTTTGAGTTTCTTCTGACATATTTTCCAATTTTTGATATATTTCTTTTGCTTTCCAGACTTTAATTTCACCTGATTTAATAACTTCATCAACAACTGTATCAAAATATTTTTCAGGGACGCCCGCTGCTTGCACAACACTACGCGCATGGAGGCTCATATGGCCACGTTGAATCCCTTCGTTAACAAGTGCTCGCAAAGCTGATAAATTCTGGGCAAGTCCCACTGATGCCATTAATTCCATTAATTCGTTTGCTGATTCTAAATCAAGTATTTTATGAACTAATCTGACAATTGGGTTAGATTGTAATGGAGCGCCGACAATACCAACCTTCAAAGGTAATTCAATTTTCCCGACCAAATTTCCATTATCATCTTTATACCATTGAGTAAGAGCAGAATAATGTTCCCCGCGACTAGCATAAGCGTGAGCGCCTGCCTCAATTGCTCGCCAATCATTACCTGTTGCAATTGCTAATGGGTCAATTCCATTCATTATGCCTTTATTGTGAGTCGCAGCCCGATTTGGATCTATTGAAGCAAAATAATTTGCCAATATTATACCATCGCGAATCGCTTCTCCACTTGTATCTTTTCCAGAAAGTAAATGCGGTGGAATAATGCAAGTTGCTCGTGCTAAAGATCTATCTGATAAATTTGATAGTATTCTCATAAAAGCTTTAGCATTTGCGATCTTTTCAACAAGGGGAGTGATTCCCTCGCAAATTGAATTGACAAGATTTGCACCCATTGCATCGCGGGTATCAACATAAATATGCAATAAAACAAGATCTTCAAAATTTGCTACAGCTGGATAGAATTTGACTTCTAAATCAATTGCACCACCACCTCTTGCCTGCATATTTGGTTGCAAATAATTGGCAAGTGCAAGAATCTCATCTTTTTTTTGTAATAGTGCTTGCTTAGTTTTTGTAGGATTATCAATGTGTGTCAAAAGAATCTGACCTGTTAAAATTGGCTTAGTGCTTTCAGCTTTAAATCCTCCTGCATTTCTTACAACTTTAGAACCATAACTCTGAGCCGCGACAATAGAAGGTTCTTCGACGACCATTGGAACAATGTAATCTTTGCCATTAACTTGCATATTAAGTGCTATAGATAGAGGTAGGGAGAAGACCGAAATAACATTTTCAATCATTCCATTTGCTTTATCAATAGAAAGAGTATAATCTCCATTGATTATATTCTTTATGTCTTCTTGTTCGAGAAAACCATTCTCTCGAATAATATCAAGTCGCTGGAAAATTGAAAAATCATAAAAATTAGGAATACGCGAGTTCCTCATTCAGATTTCCTGTTGATGTAAAGTTTCTAACACCTTCACTACTAAATTTTAAATCGAGAATATCAAATCCATTCTCTTTTAAATTATTATTAACTCTTTTTATTATAGAAGGATCATCAGAAAATACAATTCCAAGATCTCCACCACCTGCACCCGAAGATTTGTAATAAGCTCCTGAATTTCTAGCTATTTTATAAATACTGTTATGAGCATCAGAAATAACAGGTATATTCATTTGCTCATTCATTTTTAACAATGCATTAAAATATTTATCATAGAAATTTAGAAATTTTGAAATATTATCATTTTCAAAATACTCAATACCTGTATTTGCAATGTAAGTCATTTCTTCGATAGCACTTATAAAATCAGAAGGATGTTCCTTTTTGTACTTATTAAATTTTTCTACAAATCCTTTTGTTGAAGAAGGAGCCCCAGACCACACGCAAGAATAGTAAAGGTCCTCAGGAAATTTAATTTGCTTAAATTTTATCTCTTTATCTTTTATTTG
>DAOTPH010000103.1:0-6933 GCA_035451765.1 Bacteroidota bacterium
TTGTTCAAGAATTAAATAATCAAATACTTATTAAAGATAATTTTAAAACAAAATACAATCTTCAACACAAACATTTTGCACTCGTAAATAGTAATTTCGTTTCTGGGAGTAATACAGCATCTCTTATTAAAACATTTATCAATGAACCTGGCGATTTCGATATTGTGATTATTGGAAATAAAATTTCAGGTAAAGAAGAATATTTTGATTATTGTAATGAAATTGCCCGCTATGATGATAGAATTACAATTATTCCTGGGCTGCCTCCTGATGAAGTTAATGAAGCAATAAAGGAAGCAGATCTGTTGCTTATTCCTTCATTAGGGGAAAGCGCAGGCCCGCTTGCTTTGCTTCAAGCAATGCATTTCAAAACCCCCTGGATTGCTACTCCATATTGCAATTCTGCACTTGATGAAGCAGGAGGAATAATTGCTGAGTTGAAGGATTTTCCGAAATATGTACGTGCATTACTAGATAATCCTCAAATTGCCAATGATTTAGGTGAATTAGGTTATCAACATCAACAGCGAACTTTTTCTTTTGAGAAATCAATCGATGCTTTTGTATCATTAATTGAAGGAAAAAATGAAATTCCCGATTTTAAAATGCCCAATGAAATAAGAAATGAACAAAATGTAATATCACAAAAAATCAAGCAATTAGCAAATTATCCACAATATCAATCTGAAGAATATGTATTTTCCATTATTATTCCAACATTTAATCGCTCAGATGTGCTTATGATGTGTTTGGATGCAATTAATAAACAAACATTTCCCCATAACAAATTTGAGGTAATTGTCATTGATGATGGGTCTACGGATGATACCGAACAGAAAACACGTAATTTCCCAAATACTTTTAAATTAACATACATAAAACAAAAAAATAGCGGACCCGGTCCTGCTCGAAATAAGGGAATACTATTTGCAAAAGGAGAATATTCTTTGATTTTGAATGATGATGCAATAATGGATCCATATAATCTTGAAGCACATTTTATGTCTCATCTGACAAAATATAACGGGCAAAAAGTTGCTGTTATTGGTAAATTCGATTATTCTGAAGAATTTATTGAGCGCCCATTTGTGTGGCTAACACAAAATACTAATGTTATATTTTCTTATAATTCACTCGAACCAAACAAACCATTTGATTATAAATATTTTTGGACTTGTAATATTTCGCTTAAAACAACTGCAATAATTGAAGCAGGCTTATTTGATGAAAATTTTTCTGAGCCAATGATGGAGGATACTGAACTTGGTTATAGATTGCAGATGATGGGATATAATGTATACTTTGAACCTGAATCTAAATCAACACATTATCATTGGATAGATGTTCCAGGATTTGTAAAACGGCAAAAAATGAATGGTCGAAATGTCTTGAAATTTTTGATGAAATATCCACATACATTGTATTCTGAGAAAAATGTGTTTGGTATTAATGCACTTGATGCATCAGGAATTGCTGAGATGCGTTTCAGACATACTTCTATGGCTGATGACGCTATTAATATGACACGACTTTTATCAGAAATTGATAATAAACTTAAAATTAAGGTTGAAGAATCTTATATAACATTACCTGATAAATCAATTCTAGAATTAGAAGAATTTAAAGAACAAATGAAAAATGCTGCCTACTTCCTCCATAATTATAATTATTTATCTGGTATTTTAGACCAACTCGAAAAACAAAACTTCGACCTTACATATATTCGCAAACCGCTTTCAGGACCAGAAAGAATTCTTGAAAAATTTGTTAAATATTCTGAGATAGAAGAGAATATTACATCTATCAATAATATTAATGAAAATAATTATACAAATGAATTTGCGGATAATGATTATTTGAATATTTTACAAGATGATTATAAACCAAATTATGTTGTAGTCGAGAAGTCAAATAATCTAAGTGATATTAATAAAAATATAAAAATTCTCTTTACAATGTATGGATGGGACGAGGAAGGTGGTGGTACTCAATTACCACGCTCAATTGCAATTGAATTAAGCAAATCGAGGTTTGATGTTGCTGTATTTTATGCTGCAGGTAAGCATCCAACTAATAATGACCCCTATTACTTAGAAGAAAAGAATTTTAATGGCATTCATCTTTATGGTGTATATAATCGCCCAACAGTATTTCTTGATGAAGCAAATCCTCGTAGGGAAGTTCGGGATGATAAGGTCGTTGAATTATTCAATTATGTCCTCGATAAAGAGCAACCGAATATCATGCATTTCCATAATTTCCTCGGTCTTTCATTTGCTATTGCAGAAGTAGCAAAATCGCGAAATATTCCAACACTATTTACACCACATAATTACCATTTGATTGACCCTGAACTTTATATGTTCGATATGGAGAATCAATTTAAAAAATGGAAAAATATAGATTTCTTCGAGAATTCTATTTTACCAAAAAAACATCCTGATTTAATTACAGATTATAAAATACGTAGACAATCAGCTCGAAATCTACTTGCAAATCAAATTGATTATGTTCTTGCAATATCGCAAAGAGAAGCTAATATTCTTGCAGAATTTTCTGAACAGAGCGACAATATTTATGTTGTAAATCAAGTTTCAAAAATTTGTGATGAATTGATAAGAACGGATCATCGGCATCCTTTGCATAATCCAATACGTTTTGGTTTTATAGGTTCGATATTGATTCATAAAGGGATACACATTATTTATCAAGCATCTGAAATGTTAAAAAATGAACCTGTGGAATTCTATTTATACGGTATGGGAAGTCCTGATCTAATCAATGCCTTATCAAAATCTTTCCCGAATTCAAAAGTGATATATAAAGGAGCATACACAGAAAATGATTTAGTCAATATAGCAAAAGAAATTGATGCAATAATTATTCCGAGTATATGGGAGGAAGGTGGACCCTTGACTGCACCCGAATCCATTGCAATGGGGTTGCCTATAATTGGCGCAAATATTGGCGGTATTCCCGATTTCGTTCAGGATGGCGTTAATGGTCTGCTGTATCAATATGATAATCCTGCGAGTTTGGCGGAAAAGATTCAGCAAATTATTGATAATAATGATCTTATAATGAAATTTAAAGATAATTTGAAATTGTCTTTTACTTTCCAAGATTATATTTCTCATATTTCATTAATATATCAAAATATTACAAATAAAAAGCATTTGAGAAGAGAGGATATTGAATTACGTTTTAATCAAATCTCAATACCATCTAATTCGTTTATAATATCAAACAATGAAGTAAAAATACCATTGGAAAATAATCATAATTCAATAATTTATAAGCCATTAATGCTTCATTTAGGAAGTCAAGGAGTTGTTTTAGATGGATTTGAAAATCTTGATGCTCAACCCCAAAGCTCAAAAGAAATTCAATGCGATGTAAGGCAATTACCATATTCAAATGAATCAGTGGATATGATATTAGCAATTGATTTATTGCAAGTATACTCACATCGCGAGACTGATGCAGTTTTAAAAGAATGGGTGCGAGTTCTCAAAAAAGGTGGATCGATGGTTCTGTCAGTCCCCGATTTAAAGAGGATCCTAAATGATTATTACAGCGGCAATTTGCCAATCAGCGAAGCAAATCAATATATTTTTGGTAAGCAAGCAAATGATTATGATTATCATTACAATGGATTTGACGATATGTCATTGCAAAAGCATCTTCAATCAGCAGGGTTGCAAATTGTAGAATTGCAACACGAGGCAAATTCAATGCCTCGCTTGATAGTACGAGCTGTAAAAATATGAATATTTTAATATTAATCCCAGACAACATTGAACCTATGACTGAAAGTCTTAGGGTTACAACGATCTGAACAAGGGATGGCAATGATCTGAACAAGGAATGGCTACCCCTTGTTCAATATGCAGAAGGCTAAAGCCCTCTGTTGTGATGTATATAGACGCCTTTTCTGTCGTCTCACAAAATAAATCACTAACCCAATCCCTGGATCCAATGGCAGAAAGTCGTGGTTAAAAATTCAATTTTGAGCGTGGTGAAAAATCTATCTTCTTATCTATCGATAATTCACTACATTTGTAATGACTACGTCAATATTTTTGTAAATTCCAATATATAATTATGGATACACCGCAAATTATACCATATAGCTCCGAGCAATTGCAACTGAGCAAGGATCTTAATCCAGATCTTGAGAATAAATTAACTCAATTGCCTACAAAACCTGGAGTGTATATGTTTAAGGATTCATCAAATCGGATAATTTATGTTGGCAAAGCAAAAAATTTGCGCAACCGTGTCCGCTCATATTTCCAAGAAGGCAGATTGGTGGATGCTAAGACTCGCGCAATGGTTTCGCATATATATGATTTGGAATATATTATTGTCGATACAGAAGATGAGGCGTTTATTCTGGAAGATACTCTAATCAAAAGACATAAGCCTAAATATAATATTTTGCTTCGGGACGATAAAACTTACCCTTATATTCGCATAACAAATGAGGAATTTCCACGTATTTTTTCCACGCGGCGTGTCGTGCGTGATGGCTCAAAATACTTTGGTCCATATTCTGATGTTAGCACAATGAAAGCATTGTTAAGGTTTATCCGCAATATTTTTTTTGTGCGTTCTTGTCAGCTTAATTTAACAGAGGAATCGATTGCAAAAAATAAATTCCGCCTTTGCTTAGATTATCATATCCATAAATGCGAGGGACCCTGCGTTGGTTATGTTTCCAAAGAGCAATATAGCAACAATATAAAAAAAGCCATACAAATTCTTAATGGCCGCACGAAAGATTTAGAAAAACAGATGCAAGACGAAATGGATAGCTTATCTGAACAAATGAAATACGAGGAAGCAGCAGCTGTTCGTGACCGATTGAATAAACTGCACGATTTTGCAAATAAGCAGAAAATTGTATCATCTGATTTGATTGATAGAGATGTGTTTGGATTGTTTCGCAGCAATGAATTTGCTTGCTCAGTCGTGTTTATCGTTCGGGAGGGGAAACTGATTGGACGCAAGCATTTTATTATTAAAGATGCACAGAATTCTGAAAATTCGGAAATTTTGCAGCGCACACTCGAATCCTGGTATTTGGAACGTGATTTTTTGCCAAAGGAAATATTTTTACCTACTGAACCCCTTGATTTGGAATATCTTACAGATTGGCTAAGCAAACGTTTTAATCATTCTCTCACAATCAGTATACCGCAATCAGGAGAAAAGGCTAAGCTTGTGCAAATGGCAAATTCCAATGCTGAGCAAATCTTGATTGAATATTTAAATGCAATAGAAATGCGTGAAAAAATTATACCGCGCGCGGTTCAATCTTTGCAAAGGGATCTGCGATTGAAACGCCCGCCAATGCATATCGAATGCTTTGATAATTCCCATATTCAAGGCACTGACCTTGTGTCATCAATGGTTGTGTTTGAAGGTGGCAAACCCAAAAAATCTGAGTATCGCAAATTTAAAAATGAAACGGTTCTGCGAAATGATGATTTTGCAGCAATGAAGGAAGCGGTTTTGCGCCGATATACTCGAGTTATGAATGAAAATAAGCTACTGCCTGATTTGATTGTGATTGATGGGGGCAAGGGACAACTTAATATTGCTTACGAAGTGCTTGAAGAATTGCAAATTGCCGATAAAGTGCCTATTATTGGCTTAGCAAAAAGATTGGAGGAAATATTTATTCCAGGACAAAGCGAATCAATTCAATTACCAAAATCATCATCAAGTTTGATATTATTACAGCATATTCGGGACGAAGCACATCGTTTTGCAATAACGTATCATAGGAAATTGAGAGAAAAACGCACATTGCAAACAGAATTAATGGCAATTCCTGGAATTGGAAAGAAACGTGCTGAGCAATTATTACAGCATTTTGGTTCAGTCAAGCGCGTTTATGATGCCACAAAAGAAGAATTAAGGGAAGTAGTAAATGAAAAAACCGCAGAAGCAATTTGGGAGTATTTTCATAAGGAAAACGAGAGAGTAAAAGAGTAGATTATTTATTAAATCTATATACATAGCCAAATTGAAACATCAATTGAGGATTTGTAAAACACCCTGAACCAATTGACATACCTCCTTCAACAAAGAATCCATAAATATTTAGATTGTATAATAGTTCCAAATATCCCCAAACTTTATCTTTATCAAATAAAAAATCTATAAATCCTAGACTAAGACCTATATTATGTTCAAAATGACGTGATGTATTCAAATTATATAAGGCTTCAATTTGAAACCCAAAGATATTATAAGGTATAAAACCGAATTCCCCAATTGCTCCGAATTTATCATATCTATACCCAGCAATTAAATTGATTAAACTGGGTAAACCTAATGTAGCCCCGAACATAGGATATTCGTTGTGTTTGTTATTAATTATTTTAGGTGATTGTGGAACCGTTGAAATTTCAGAACCTGACATTTGATCTATAATATCATAAGGATTGAATCGATCTTCTCCCTTTTTTAATATTAGGGTTGACTTTATCTGAGATTTCTTTATTTTATATTCTGTAGCATTAGAGCTTGTTATCCACATCTCATCATTATTTTCCTTAGTACAATAGCCCTGAAAAGCAATACCATCCTTTGTTGTAACTCTTACTTCAAGCGGAACAATCTGTTTAATACTTGACTTCATATATTTAACTTGAGTCTCATCCTTCAGTAGAATTGATATTGATTTATCATCCTGTTCAATAATTTTTCCATAGTTACTTTGTCCATTGTTCTGGATAATTTGCACATAAATACTTCTTGAAGTTAGGGTTTCTATATCTGATAAAGTATCATATTGCATCTGTGCTAAAGATACATTAATTACTAAGAAAAAGGATAATAAAGAGTAAATTAAATATTTCATTTTTATATTAATTATTTTTCCAAAATTACAAATAAATACTTATATTTAAAAAAATTTTT
>DAOTPH010000104.1:0-6844 GCA_035451765.1 Bacteroidota bacterium
TAGTGGGAAGCAAAGCAATAACAGGAACTCAAGCTAATATGAACATATCGAATTTGCCAATGGGAATATATATAATAAAGATATATACAAACAGAGGAATAAAGGTAGAAAAAATAATAAAGAGATGAGGGCAAAAAACAAAAAAATTATGGGGCAACTTCAATTTATAAGTTGCCCTTTAATTTTAATTTGCTTGCAATAAAGCAGGTCGAAGTTTTTTTCCAATTTCAGGAACAGCTTCGAGAATTTTATCCATATCTTTGAATATGTCTCGAACTTGATACCGCGGGTCAGCAAGTTTATATTCAACTATATAAACATAACAATTTATCAAAAATTTGCCACCTTGTACATTAAAATCCCCCATAATTGCAAGGGTGCATTTTAGTTCTTCAACTGCTTTCCACAAATCAGATTGATATTGTGGATTTGCAGGGTCGATGTTCATTGTTGCAAGAACAGCTTCAATTGAATCGCTTGGCACTATGCAATAATTGAGTTCATCAGGATCGAGTTGTTTCAAATATTTTGTGAGAGAATCTTGCAACTTGTAGCTCCAAACATTGTATTCCATCCTTCCATCAGCATTTTCGAATGGTAAAACTGCAACTCTGACTTGTCCCTTTTGTTGTGAGTATGATACGCCATTGAAAATAAGTAATGACAATGAGAGAAAAAAGAGAAACTTTTTCATATCTATCTCCACTTCCAAATATAATAATCAAAATTACTAATCTATCTCATAAAGACCATTTTCAATAAGAAAATGCTTAGCTTTTTTGAACATATCAAGCAATGTGCTGCTAATTTCGATTGCTTTGCTCCATTCTTCATTTTTTGCATACCCCATTAGTTCAATACCTACCTCTGCAATTTCATCTAATCCAAATTGCAAACAAGAGCCTTTTAAAGTATGAGCTAATCGATAAAGTTCTGCTGAATTCTGTGTTTCTAAATAAGTGGGCAATTTATCTTGCAAATCGTCCATCCAAGTGTCAATGAACTCAGGTAATAACTCCTGGACAAAAGGATCATCAGGTATTTTCATAAATCACCTTTCAAATATAATTTTAAAATATCGATGATGGAAGAGTTATAAGCCGAATTTTGTCATAGAAATATTTGTTCTGATTATATTTCAATAAACAGTTCCAAATATCTCCGAGGTAGCAATTTATCTGAGTGCAATGTTGCCATTGCACTTTAGCGGCTTACCCATCTGCACAATTCAACTGAATAATCGAGCGAGCAACTCGACCACTCTAAATAAAGCGATGCAGACCTATTTAGCCTTGCTTCATAAGGGGTTTGCCCTGCCCGCGATGTCACCATCTCGGCGGTAAGCTCTTGCCCTACCTTTTCACCTTTGCCTCCATTTCGGATTGCTCCAGGATTGGCTGTGTATTTTCTGTGGCACTTTCCGTAGCTTGCGCTACCTTCCTGTTAGGAAGCATATTGCTCTGCGAAGTTCGGACTTTCCTGAAATCATCGAAATGATTCCCTGCTACCCGCTCTTCCATCACCTTTAAAGAACAATATAATCTAATACTATAAACTATTTTTTTGCAAAATTATTTTTTATATATAACAGGATTGCAATTGCATTGTTGTTGTATTATAACTTTTGCTGCTTCGGCTGATTCCATCGAAGAATAATTGCCAATTACAACTGCATACTTCTTTTCCCCATCCACAACCTTTTCTTCTATAGTTGTGCGTAATCTTTGCTTGAGAAATCGATCACGTTCCGCTTCCGCTGCTTGCATTGTACTATATAAGCCAACTTGCAAACCATAGGTTATGGGTCCTGTGACTTTTGTTTCTTGGGGTTTTTCAACGGGTTTTGTTTCGGTTTTTAAATTTGTTTGTGTATCAACTTTTTGAGTTGCTTGAGCCTCTTTACCTTTTGCTGTTGCAATACTCTTTGCAGTGCGAACGACATCAGTTGCAGGCACTAAAAAATCGCTTGTTGGATAGCGTTTCCTAAAATTATCTAATTCATATTCAGCTTTTTCGACATCGCTTTTGACCGCATAATACTGAATTAATCGCCAATATGCATCGTCAGCCCATTTGCTTTCTGGATATTTTTGAACAATTTCTTTATAAATATCCACAGCTTTATCTGCGTCTTCGAGCACAACGGCGAGCAGTAATTTCACACCTGGATCATTTGGATATTCTACGAGCAAATCAGGCAATGCACTCCGTACCTCATTCATTTTCCCTTGTGCATATAGTTGCAGATAATCACTGACTAATTTATCTTGACTATGTAATGCAAAAACCGATATGAAAAAAACGCCGATTAATATTGAAAATTTAAATTTCATTCTTTCAAATTTTAATTTTTTAAAATTAATCAAAAATATTCAAATAATGATATAAAATATTAATATTATAATATAAAAATTTAATCTTTTAAATAATGGGCACCACGGCTCACCCTATCCTCCATTGCGGAATTAGTGACTGCATACGCAGTAATTACTCCATTTCTCAATTGGATAACTTCAGGGCTCATTCTTGCTCTACGATAAAATGATTCAATTTCTGTTTGCAAATGTCTAAGGATTTGATGTGCACGCAGAAGTCTCTGACGAGTACGAATAAGCCCAACATAATTCCACATTGTATTTTTAATAGTTAGCCAATCTTGAGCAATCAAGGCATTATCGACATCTTCAACCTCGCTTACCCAATCGAAAATCTGCGGGAAATAATCGTCTTCTTTATCTGGTTTAGATACTTCGTTGCCCGCTATATATCCCCATACTAAAGCTTCCAGAAGTGAAGTTGATGCTAATCGATTTGCACCATGAACACCCGTGCAAGATACTTCCCCCACTGCCCACAAACGACGTAAAGAAGTTCGCCCTTTTAAATTTACACCAACTCCTCCGCAAGAATAATGTGCGGCAGGTACTACGGGAATCGGTTCAATTGTCATATCAATGCCATTTTTCAATAAATATGCATAAATAGTTGGGAAACGATTTCTTATCCATTCAGAATTTTTATGGCTAATATCAAGATAAACGCAGGGGTGATTAGTTTCAAGCATAGTGTCATAAATAGCACGTGCAACAACATCGCGGGGTGCAAGTTCAGCTAATTCGTGATATTTCTGCATAAAGCGATTGCCTTTACAATCCAAAAGAATACCACCCTCGCCTCTGACAGATTCTGAAATTAGAAAACGCTCTTTTGCACCATAAAATGTTGTTGGATGAAACTGAATGTAATGTAAATTAAATATCCTCGCCCCTGCTCTATATGCTAGAGAAATTCCGTCGCCTGTATTTTCAGGAGGATTTGTCGTATTAATATAAATTTGCCCAAGTCCGCCTGTTGCAAGTATTGTATTTTGAGCATAAATTGGAAATATTTCTTTTGTTTTATTGTTCATTACAAATGCACCGAAGCAAGTAGGTTTCAAATAAATGTCAAGAGGATTTGTGGAATGATGCGATAATGTTAGCAAATCAATTGCTGTATGGTCAGTCAAAATTGTAATATTTGGATTATCTCTAATATGTGGAATAATCTTTTCGTGGATTGCGTAACCCGTTTTGTCTTTTGAGTGTATAATGCGTCTGACAGAATGCGCCCCTTCCTCAGTCAAATCTAATTGGTATTCGCTTGTATAATCGAAATTTACTTGGAATTTATCAATTAATAATTCCTTGACAAGCCGAGGTCCCATTTCGACAAGTTGATCGACAGCAGGCTCCCACGATGCACCATCACCAGCCATCAATATATCTTCTTTTAATTTATCTTTTGAATCATTCTCTCCTCGGTAGATAATTCCACCTTGTGCGTGGGGAGTGCTACCACTCATTAAATCAGAAGTTTTTGTAATTATTGTTACTTGCTTCCCCGCCTCAGCAGCAGTCAATGCTGCAATTGAACCCGCAAGTCCGCTGCCTATTACTAATACCTCGGTTTTCATTTAATTAATATTCCACTCTAAATTTATTCAAAATTAACATAATCATAGTAATCGATGGTCATAACAGGCATCGGTTTGCCATTATTTGTTATACGCAATTTGAGAAAATCTTCAACAGGATTCTCAATCTTTATGCTTGGGGTTTTGAATAAGAACTGATTAAAAAGAGATAAAAATTCAAATGGTTTAAGTTTTGGATATTCGACAATATAATATTTTTCGTTTGGTTTAATTCCCACTTTTTCTTTTGCAATATTGATAGCATCTTGCAAACTGCCTAACTCATCCACCAATCCAATGGATTTGCCACGGGAACCACTCCAAATTCTTCCTTGCGCTATCTTCTCAACGCTATCCACATTTAGATTCCTACCTTCTGCCACTTTATCCTTAAATTCGCCATACATATCAAGTATCATTGTTTTCATTAATTCTTTTTCTTCATTATTAAGATCTCGTATAGGTAAGCCAATCCCAATCAACGGCATTTGAAAAGGAAAACCTAAATCTGCAAATTTCCCAATCTTTACAAAATCAGTCGAAATACCAAGGGTATCCTTCAATCCTTTATCATATATCCAATTTCCAATCACACCAATTGAACCTGTTATTGTATAAGGCGAAGCGACAATCTTATCGCCATACATTGATAACCAATATCCTCCCGAGCCTGCTACTGCACCTTGCGAGACAATAATTGGTTTTTTACCTCGATTTTTCCTCATTACATCCGCAATATAATCCGATGCCATTGCATCACCACCCGGAGAATCAACACGTACCACAACCGCACTAATTGATGGATCTTTCATCGCGCTTTCAATATCCTTAACAAGCGACATCGCTTTGATACCCGTTGTCATTGAACACTCGCCAATTGCATATATAACAGCAATTTGCCCAACTTCTTTGCCTTGTCCCCATTTATCATCATAAGGTATAGGTTTTTTTGATTCGTTGATTAATTTTTCGAATATTGCTTTATTATCATATTTTTGAATTATTGATGCAAAATCATTCCATCGCCCCACTGTATCTGCAAGATGATTTGCCAAAAGATCTTTTGTGGAATAAATAAAATTGCTATTCATTAAACTATCTAGCTTATGATTTGATACTCTTCCTGATGAAACCAAAGCTGATGATGTTGTAGAAAACCAATCTTCAATCATTGCCTGGTTCTGCTCGCGATCGCCTTCGCTCATATTCTCACGTGTAAAACTTTCTACTGCTGATTTATATTTCAAATATCGAAACTCATCAATTCCTATGTGGATTTTATCTAACATATTTTTATAATAGCTTCTACCAATTATATATCCATCAAATGAGACTGACCCACCAATTGGATCAACAATGATTTTATCTGCCACAGATGCAAATGTATAGTCATCCATTCCTGCTCTATCAATGAACATATAAACTTTCTTGCCTGTTGCTTTAAATTGCTCTAATGCACCACGTATTTCCCAAAGAAATTCGCGGCCTATTGGCATTGATGTTGCATTAATGACTATTCCCTTCACTGCATTTTTATTCTTTGCCTGGTCAATTGAATTAAGAATTTGCAGTAATGTATAACTTGTATCGAAAAATATTCCTTTTTGATACTTTATTGGTTTGCTTAAATCCAGAACATAATACACATTCAAAGGTTTTAAGTCTTCCAATATTGTTCTATCTTTGGCTCCAAATCTTAATGTCACTGTATTATAATCATATTTCTGATTATTATCTGTCATAGCAACTGTGCTAATTCCACTTGTGCCAAAACTTACATCGAGACCGACGCTTATTGCTTTATTTGAATAATATCGTGGAGCAATTCGAATACCTTTCATAAATTCCCAGTTTATCCCCGCGCTCCATTGTGCTTCATTTATTTGGTCTTTGTTGAACATTGAAGCATCACCAAAAAATGTTAGCGGGTAGTTTTTAATTGGTCGAATGGCAATCTCAGCAACTGATTCAAATTGATTGAAATCATCTGTATAAGTTTGAAATGCACCAATCGATAGGTATGCATTTGGTCGATATAAAGCACCCCAACTAATTGTATTGCTACGATTTAATTTCCCTTTATCACCACCAACAAATCCATAACTCAATCCGAAACCTAATTCTCTGTTTCCCATAGATATTGCATATCGATAATCATAAACGGCACCTGTTTGATATGGAGTGTATATAATACCAAAGCTTGATGCAGGGCCACCACGGCTTTTCAACCCTGCATTCAAAGCCCAAGGAGTTTTGGAATACATTTCTTTTGTTCCAAATGAAACTTGGAAATCGGCATCGTGCAGATAATTTAATATTGCAGGATTATTAAATCCATATAAACCAAATTTGAATGCTCCCGGAGAAGACTGCATATAACGTGCTGTCTCGTAATATGTTAGAAATCTGTGCTGTGCAAATGCGGGTAGTGTTGCACAAATTATTAGGAAAGGAATAATAAACTTTTTCATAACTTCATTTAATTTTTTTAATTAAACAAATTTACGAAAAAAGTTCAGAGAAGTTTCATTTTGTTATAATTTTTCTTTTTTATCACGCAATTGGCGAATGAATTTTCGAGCTTCATCATAATAAATTGATTTTGGAAATTCGACAAGCACTTTTGTAAAATACGATATTGCTCGCTCATCTTGATTGTCTTGCATATATGCTTTGCCAATATTGAAATAAATCAAATCTTTATTAATTGAATTAAGAAATTGGTCTAAAATTGTATTGTATTGCTCAATTGCTTTTTGATATTGCCCGCTTTGCAAGTAAATATTTGCAATATTCAATAATGAGCGCTCTTCGAGGTCCCCACCTTTTCCGAATTTGCTTGCCTGCTCATATTTTTCAATTGCCTCAGCTTTCGCACCCTGAAATTCC